>CAYVRR010000108.1:0-5884 GCA_964453215.1 uncultured Spirochaetaceae bacterium
TTTCTTCCTTTTTCTATTAAGCCCATTATGTAAGTTGCCATGTTCATTTCCTTATTCTGCTTCAATAATTAATTTGATATGTAGTGCAGTTATTTTTATGTACTTGTGCTTGTAGTGAGAGAATTATTTTTTTAAAAAATAGTTTCCTTAAAGCTCTATTGTCATGAAGAGGCAATAAGCAACTCATCTTCACTACAGTAACCTTTTAAGTTGAGGTAGTTACATGTGAATCACTGTCCATATGTAACTACCTTTATACACTCATCTTGTGTATAGTATTTATCGTGTCTCTTTTACCAATTCCATGAATTCTTTTACTCTTTTCACATCTACTTCATTAAAGAAGTTTCCATCTCTTTTGAAAGTAGTTGCAGTAATTGTTCCATCGGCAATTGAGAGTTGCTCTTTTACGTTAGAGAGTCTCACGCCAGTGTTTGCAAAGACAGGGGTATCTGGGACAATATCTTTTACTGACTTAAGAACAGATGAGTCAGTTTCAGCTCCTGCTGTTAAACCAGAGACACAAAGAGCATCAGGTTGGTTGTTAAAAACAGTCGATTTAGCAATATCTACGATGTCTCTTTCTCCGAGATAGGTTGCAGCTTCAGGGACAATGTTAAAAAATAGTTTAACATTTTTGCCACCAATTCTCATTTTATGTCGAACCACTTCACCACAGTTTGTGTTCCATAATCCAAAGTCACTTGCATATACACCAGTAAAGATTTCTCTCACAAAAGAGGCACCTGTTGCAACAGCTAAATCAATACTCGCTTTTGGATCCCAAAGTACGTTCACTCCGTAGGGGATCTTTATTTCATGTTTTAATTCACCAATTATTCGAGCCATCGTTGTGTAGGTGATAGGTTCGACTTTTGTGAGGTATGGGAGAGAAAATTCATTACTGAACATTACTCCATCAACTCCACCTTCTTGAAGAGCTCTAAGGTCTTGTAAAGCAAGCTCTAAGATTTTTTCGACTCCACCTTCAGCATCATAGTTAGGATCTCCTGGCATTGCCTGCATGTGGCACATAGCAATAACAGGTTTCTTAACATTAAACACATCTTTTAGCCAATTCATTTCATACTCCTTAGGGTATTTATTTTATTCATTTATAGTGGTTCAATTACCCTTTCACTGAACCGCTCATTAAGCCACGAATCAAACCTTTTTGTGCAAAGAGGGAGAAAATAATAATAGGCAGTACTACAACACATCCAGCAGCTGCTAATAATCCCCATTCAAGCCCTGAGTCACTTAAGAAACTTTGGATGAATATGGGGGCTGTTCGTGTTTTACTCCCTGTAAGAATAAGTGCAACAAGGAACTCGTTCCATGTATAGATAAAAGTAAATATTGAACTTGTAACAATACCGGGGATAGCGAGGGGGGCACTTACTCTAATTAACACTTGTAGCTTGGAACATCCATCAATCAATGCACACTCTTCTATTTCTAACGGTATTTGTTTGAAAAATCCCATCATCAACCACGCTCCAAAGGGGAGTGTAATGGTCATTTGAGTCAGTATCATAGCGGTATAAGAATCTAGGAGATGCAAATACCTGAAGATGATGTATAGTGGAAGTATAAAGCCCATAGGGGGGACCATTCTTGCAAGAATGAGCCACAGTCCCAAAGCATTTTTTCCCTTAAATTGTCCCCTTGCGAGGGTGTATCCAATCGTAATTGAGAAAAAACTTGTTATGATAACTGTTCCAACAGCAATGAGGATACTGTTTCTCAACCCAATGAGGAAATCTGGATGCGTTAATACTGTCTTATAGTTCATCCATGTTGCTGGAAATATAAGTTTTGGTGGTAAGGCAAATGATTGTAGTTTTGTTTTTAGTGAGGTAGTGAAGAGCCAGATAACTGGAGATAATACGATAACTACGAGAACTATCGCTACAATCAATTGCAATATTTTTGATATTTTTTTATTCATTAAAAATTCCTTCCCTAAACAGTTTTGTAACAAAGGGTTTCTCAATTGAGTCCCCCTTTTTTACAATAAGAGACAATTATGGTGTTATCATTACCTTTATGGGATTACTTTTTTTATCCTTAAAGAGGTAAAGAGCTTCTTCTGTATCTTTGAGTTTTACATGATGAGTTATGATAGGATCTACATTAATCACACCCTTATCTAATAATTCAATAGCGTATATTACTTCATGGCTATTTGCCCCAGTACTACCTAAGATGTTTATCTCTTTGTGTAGTATTGGTAAAAGGGTTACATCTATTTTACTCTCCAAGGCGCCAAAAGCTATTAACGTACCCCTTTTTCTCACAATATCTATTGCAAGTTGATAGGTAACACTTAATCCAGCTGCCTCTATAACGATGTCAGCCCCTTTTGAATTAGTTAGATCATTAATAAGTTGTACTGTATCTTCAGTAGAAGAATTAATAACAACATCTGCTCCAAGAAGTTTTGCTTTTTCTAATCTAAAATCAGACACATCGACAACAACTACTTTTCCTAACCCTTTTAACTTTGCAGCTTGTAGTATTACTAAGCCTAACGCACCAGCTCCAATGATGACTACAGTCTCGCCAAGTTCTGCGTTAAATCTATTTACAACGTGAACTGCATTAGAAACTGGCTCAATCATAGCAGCTGTTACAAAGGAGAGGGAATCTGGAATTTTAAATGCTTGGTAATCAAAAATTACAGCATACTCAGCAAGTAATCCATTTACAAATCCTCTTAAAGAAGATCCTGTCACCTTTTTAGATGAACAAATTGAAGTCCATCCACTTTTACATGCAAAACACTCACCACAATATATTTGTGGGTCTATTGCAATTCTGTCTCCAATTTTTACGTTTGTGACGTTTTTACCAACTTTACTTACAACAGCAGCACCTTCGTGCCCCATGATAAGTCCAGGTCTTCTACTTTTTGGTGTTTTGTCAAAAAAACCACCAACATCAGAGCCACATATTCCAACAGCTTTTACTTCTACTAAGATTTCATTATCTGCTATTTCAGGAATTGCGACATCTTTTATATCTATTTTATAATTTTCTGCAACTAATGCTGCTTTCATCATGACTTTCTCCTCGGTTTATTAATTATAGGCTTCTTACAGCGTCTACATACTCTTTGAAATTAGCTTTAGGATTCTCTGTCTCTAAGAAGGGATATCCTTGTACTAACACTTTAGCCCCAGCTTTTACTGCTTGAACTGCTTGCTCTATTGAGTAGGTTGCAAAACTGATAGGAACAGTTGATGCCTTACACACTTGGGTAAGCGTGTTAAGGGCACCTTCAAAAGATTCATTTCTAATTTGATCAAGGCCAAAGTGAACCATCACATAATCAGCACCAAGACTCTCTGCCCAGAGAGTTTTTGCAACTGGATCTTTGTGGTTAAACAAATCTACTGTGATATCAAAACCATCTAATGTTTTTGAGTACTCGATAGCCTCTTTTGTTGAGTAGTCTGGAATTAATGAAGAGACTGTAATGTTGTTAAATTTCTCATTATAGGCTTTATTAATATACCTTTTAGATCCTGCAATAATACTACAGTCTGCTAACAAGTAAGTATCTGGAAATGTTTTTCTAAACAAATTCAATGTATTTTCTAACCCTTGGAATTTGATAAGGGGATACCCTACTTCAATCCAATCTACTCCTGCTTCGATGGCTTGGCCGGCAACATCAATAGCTTTATTAAGCTCGATAATATCTATCGCTGCTTGAATGATCATAATTATGTACCTCTTAAATTACATTTTTTTCAAAAAGAATAACGCAGCAGTAAAACTTATAATCATCATAAGTATCGATAAAGCTGCACTGTAGCCCAAATTTAAATACGAGAATGCTTGAAAGTAGGAGTGCAAGTTCATCGTCTCTGTTGCCATTCCAGGCCCACCAGATGTTAAGACATAGATAGTGTCAAAACGCTTAATTGCATCCATTGTTCTAAATAATGCTGCCAAATAAATCATAGGTTTAAGTAAAGGCAAAGTGATTAACTTAAAAACCTGAAACTTATTTGCACCATCTATATTAGCTGCTTCAAAAGGTTCAATCGGCATTGATTGAATACCTGCAACAAATATCATTGTGACAAAAGGAGTTGAGAGCCACCAGTCAGTCATCACAACAGAGGGCATAGCCCAAAGAGCGTCACCTAACCAGTTAGGACCTGTTATTCCAATTACTGAGAGGAAGTAGTTTACAACACCGAATTCTGTATTAAGGAGCATTCTCCACATCATACCAACTACGATTGGTGTCATCATCATTGGAATGATATAGAGGGACCTTAAGAAATTTATCCCTTTCACTGGTCTACTTAGGATGTAAGCACAAATTAACCCAATAATGAGCTGCCCAATTACTGTAGCGACAACTTGGTACACAGTATTTCCGACAACAGTCCAAAATGTAGGATCGACTACCATCTTCATGTAGTTTGATAATCCATTGAATTTAAGGGATCCTGCTTTAACCATATTCCAAGAAGTAAAACTTGTTCCTAAAGTAAACAAAAGGGGTACTATTGTGAGAATTATCAACATTAAGAATGGGGGTATTACCAGTATCGCAAATGTATAATCTTTATTTTTGTTCATACGTTAAATCCTGTAGCTCATTTTAACAGTGGGGGGAGAAAGACTTTTCGCCCCACCACTGTAAAAGAAACTCATTAATAGAAAAGTTCTATTTATTATTTAATATCAAGTAATTTCTTGATCTTGTTATTTGCACCTTCCATAGCTTGGTCAACAGTTTGTTGTCCTGTCATTGCTGAAGAAATTGCAATTGAGAGGAAGTCTCTGATTTGAGATCCTTCTGGAATAAATGGTGTGTATTCAGCTAAACCTCTACCAACACCTACAGCGAGTGCTGCTGCATATGGAGCTGGGAATACTTTGGTGATTTGCTCATCAAGTAAGACGTCTTTTCTTACAGGAGATCCATGAACTTTATCGAGTACTTGACTCATTACTACTTCATAGTCTGTCATGAATTTAATCACTTCAAAAGCTTCTTTCTTGTGTTTTGAACTAGCTGCGAGTGAGAACATCCAAGGTGAACCAACTGTGTACCACTGTTCATCATCATTTCCACCAACGATTGCATAACCTACTTCACCTGCGATGAGTGATTTTTCAGGATCTTCAAGTTCTAATCCTAATTGAGCTGCACCTAACCACATAGCAACTTTACCTTGTTGCATAGCTAATTGTGCTTCAGGCCACCCATAACTGCTGATCCCTGGAGGGCCATAGTTATTGAGTAAGCGAGTATAGAGTTCAGTTGTTTCTTTAGCAATTGGGTGATTTAAGACTGCATAATCAGGATATCCTGGAACATCAGTCCATCTTCCACCTTTAGCGAGCCACATCATGATCCACGCAAAACCGTTTGATCCATCATCTCTTTTTGCTCTTTGAACAAAACCATATTGCTTGAGTTCAGGCTTGGTGAGAATTTTTGCATACTCTTCAAGTTCTTGTAAGTTTGAAGGACCTTTGGAGTCATCAAGACCAGCTTCACGGAACATTTTTTTGTTATAGAACAAGATGTTTGAACCCATTTGCCAAGGGATACCATATAAGTTTTCTTCAACAGTACAAATATCCATAACCCCATCAGCAAATCCATTTGCCCATGCTTGATCTTCAGCATCTAAATTATCCATATAGCCGTTTAATGAAGATATCCAGTTACCTGCAATAGCTTGACCGAGAGTTCTTCCACCAATTTGAACAATGTCATACTCAGTATTACCTGTTCCCATGGTGACTCTTAGTTTTTGCTCGAGTCCACTTTCTGGTAAGCAATCTGCGATTACTTTAATTCCAGTTCTCTCTTCAAAGAGTGGAAAGAACTTATCCCGATACAATATTA
>CAYVRR010000109.1:0-5849 GCA_964453215.1 uncultured Spirochaetaceae bacterium
GATACGGATCCTCTTTTTTATATAATGGGCATTGAGTCCCTCTATAAAGTGGATCAATTGAGGAAATAATAGAAACATCTTTTTTTATGTGAATCAAGTATGAAGCTATCAAAGAGGCTTCAGTTGGGGTTAACTCTGGAATAAAGTGTTCACAGCATGTTCCACAATATGGGGGACAAGTTATCTGTAATGAAGAGGTAAACCTTTCATTTGAAGAGTCAACTTTTTCATAGAAATCTATGAGATCATTCCAATGGGCACTCACATGTAAATCTTTATATATATGCGTAAGAAGACGAATATCATCCATTTTGCTATAACCTCATATGAGAGACAAAAGCATAGTATTGCATTGATATGAGATGAGTCAATATAGTTTTATTCTAATTGTTAATTCATTATAAAAATAGTGCCACCGGGTAGAATGTAAAAACAAAGCGACCCCCTTTTGAGGAAGGTCGCTTACATGTAAACGAATCTAAAAGCACATGGTAGTTAAGGAAGAAGTACTGCATCTATTACATGAATTACTCCATTAGATGCTTTTATGTCTGTGATAATTACTTGGGAGTCATTTATCATAACTTTTCCATCTTGTACTTTTATAGCAACATTTTTACCAAGAACTGTAGGAGCAGATGAGAGTGAAACAACATCACTTGCCATTACTTGTCCTGATACCACGTGATATAGAAGGATATTGGTGAGTGTTGGAATGTCATTTAATAAGGCTTCAACTGTTCCAGATGGGAGTTTAGCAAATGCATCATCTGTTGGTGCAAAAACTGTGAACGGACCTTCACTTTTAAGGGTGTCAACAAGATTTGCAGCACCTAGAGCCGCAGCTAAGGTTGTAAAACGGCCATCTGCTACTGCAGTGTCAACAATATCTTTGTACATAGGAGCTTCTGCTTCCCTTACCCCTGCTGCAAAAGCAACTTGTGCAACAATTAAAAGCACTACTAACAATAATGTAATCTTTTTCATAATTTTTCTCCTCTTTTTTTCCTAATTCTACAATTAGTTTTTTAATATCATGTAATTTACATACCATGTCTAACTATCGTCAACTAATTTTGTACAATATTTTATATTTTTTCATAATTTAGGTAGACACAAGTTAGACAACTATTGACATTCCTTATACTTTTCTACTATGGTACATGTATGGAATTTGATAAAAAGTATCCAATTGGAGTTGTTCAAAGGCAAACTGGTCTTTCAACCCATGTCATTAGGAAGTGGGAAGAGCGGTATCAAGCTATTGTGCCAATTCGGGATAATAATGGAAGAAGATTTTATTCATCTGATGATATCAAGAGGCTACAGCTCTTAAAACAAGTAATTGCTACAGGGCGTAGTATTGGACAAATTGTTCACACACCTCATGAAACCTTAAAAACCTACCTTGAATCAGATAGAGATGAACTACACATAAAAGAGTATAACAAGGATGAAGTAGAAGAAATTTGTGAACAGTTTTTATTATCATGCAAAAAGTATCAAGATGGAGCGATGAAGGAAATACTGGAGCAATCCTATGTAACCTATGGCCTACATAGTATGACATCTTTAGTGATTCCTCATATCATGCACACAGTTGGCAGGGCGTGGCATAGTGGAGAAATACGGATTGTTCAAGAGCATATGGCAACCTTTAGAATTACCTCTTTTCTTATGAGAGTGTTTGATGAAATTAAACTTCCTCAAACTGCTGTTTTTGCAATATCTGCAACACTTCATGATCAGCATCATACTGTTGCATCCCTTATTGCAGCTATCACTTCTCGTGATGCTGGATACAACACCCTCTATATGGGAGGGAATATCCCCCCGTCGGAGATCTCTTTAGCTGTTATTGAAAATAATGCAAAGCTCCTTATGTTGAGTTTTAATTATCCATATAATAAATTACAAATTGCCTCTGATATGTCGCTTATAAAAAACTCAGTCCCAGAAGACGTTCACATTGTCATTGGAGGGGCATCTGCTGCTCTTTATAAAAAACACAATAGTGATACAAGATGTTACTACAGTGAAAACTTCTTTCAATTGAGAAAACTTATTGACACCTTTACCTCATCTGCAATGGATAAGTAGGGCTCATCATATTCACTCACTACTTTTTTTATGTAGTGAGCGAGCTTTTTTCCTTTTCTTCCCCTTGATATCGCGAAGTTTCTTCTTTATTTTCCTTTTTCTTCTATCACTTAAAAGGATAACACTACCAAAACCAGTAATTAAGGCCATCCCTATAACGAGATACATCATAAAGGGATTGTCTGCGAGAGGGAGGTCTATATTCATCCCATAATATCCTACTAAAAAGGTGGGGAACATGAAGGCAATTGAGATAACAGTGAGGCGCCTCATAATAAAGCTTAAGTTATTACTAATAACAGATGCAAATGCATCCATTGTCCCTGTGAGGATTGATGCGTAGATGTTAGCCATCTCTATTGCTTGCTTATTGTCAATAATAACATCTTCTAAAAACTCCCTCTCTTCTTCAGTTGGGACTTTAAAATAGGGAGATTTTTGCAACTTTTCTAACAAGACCTCATTTGTTGAGAGGGAAGTGGTAAAATAGACTAATGACTTTTGAATGGATAAGAGTTGAATGAGTTCATCATTTCTTACACTTCTATGGAGTTCTTCTTCAACTAAGTTTTTTTGTCTATTTAAGTATTTCAATAAGCGGATATATACCATAGCAGCTCTTCCCATGATAGAGATCACAAATCCTTCTTGAGTTTCAATAGGGTATTGTCTAAATCTATTACGAGAAAAGTCTTCTAAGATGACACTATCACTTTGACAGATAGTGATTATGGTATTTTCCATCATTACTATCCCTAAAGGAACACAATATTGGTTAATTCCATGTGCATCTTCTGCAAATGCGGGAAGACGAACAATGAGAGCCACATAGTCATCTTCTTTCTCTATTCTTGCCTGTTCATCCATGTCCATTATGTCAGCAAGGAGCTCGCTGCTAATGGCATAGTCTTCTTGTAGTTGGGAAATATCATCACGAGTTACTTCTCGTGCATCAACCCATACATATCCATCATCCTGGCCATGTGGACCATTATGGGGACGATTCATTGTGTTTCTTATTGTAATCATGGTTCCTCCTAGACTCTCCTGAAGAACCAATCACCCAAGATTTAGGGTAAAAGGGGCAGGAGAATATCACTATGTTGTGCTGTATTTGATAGTAGAGTACATCTACTACCACCATCGTCTGAATTAGACATGGATTCCTCCTACTACGATGAGATTGACATGAAGTAAATTTCACATCCACTTGTCATAATAGCACATCATAGATATGATAAAAAGAGGTTTAACGCAATTTACTACATTAAAGATAAGGAGAAGGTCATATGATAAGCCGTGAAAAAGCTTTAGAAATATATTCTATTTACAATAGCTCTGAAAATCTACTCAAACATGCTTTAAGTGTAGAAGCTGTAATGAGAAGATTTGCAGAGTATTATAATGAAGATGTTGAATACTGGGGTATTGTTGGGCTTCTTCACGACATTGACTATGAAAAGTATCCTGATGAACACTTAAAAATCGCTCCAATCCTACTGAGAGAACATGGTATAAGTGAAGAGATGATTCATTCAATAGTAAGTCATGGGTGGGGTATTTGTAGTGATGTTGAACCTCTTCATATCATGGAAAAGGTGCTCTATACCATCGATGAACTCACTGGATTAATTACAGCAACTGCCCTTATGAGACCTTCCCTTTCTCTCTCTGATTTAGGAGTTAAGTCTGTTGTAAAAAAGTGGAAAACTAAAGGGTTTAGCCAAGGTGTTGATAGACTTCTCATACAAAAAGGGTGCAATATGCTACATCTAGAACGGAATGAAGTAATATCGCTCACTATAGAAGGGATGAGAAGAGTTTCAAAGGAACTTGGCTTCTTATCTTAACTCATAGGGCTCTCATCTGGTGTAAAAGAGCTCTCTATATGTTCAAGTCGTACAATTCCATTTTTATTCATCACAAGTTTTACATGGTGTAAATCTTCTATTTTATGTTTCGCGCCAGACTCAACAATTATCACATGAAGATGATAGACTTTACTCTCTTGTTGCACTTCAACTTCATGCTCATCACCTGGTATAAAGTATCTATGATCTTCACTATCATCCATCTCTTTAAGCCAATCATCTATTCGAAGCCTAATAACAACAGCAATTGAGTTAATCCAAGGCCCTAAGACCTTTTTTTTCTCATGTTTATATATCTTTACATATCTGCTGTAGTGAATTACATCTTCTTCAGGGAGCATGTCAAGAAAAGGACTATCCCCCTCTTCCCTAACCCTTTGAATAAAGGGGGGCATTTTAGATGCACTTTTCATCCGAAGAACTACTTTTGTTTTATTTATTCGTCTGTTGGTTCTAGGCGCTTTAAAAAAGAATACCTGATCAGAGAAAAGACGGGGAACTATTTTTGTAAAGAATGCCCGTAAACTCTCTTTGATCCTATCTTTAAAGACATATCCTAAGATAATAAGAAGTATCCATTGCATACTATTTCTCGAATATACTTTTTCAGCAAAGATTGCTGTAAATGTGGCAAAAGCCATAGCAATGGCTGCAGCTGTTCCAGCTAAGATACCACCTACCCTCTTAGGAGATTTAGATTCAATCGGATGAAGATATAAAACAGATTGTGTCCATTTTTTTAATTCAGCGCTACGATACGCAATTTTTTCTTTATTACTACTAGAACTGTGAGTGGTGACTGAAACGTAGTTTCTCTCTTTACGGTATTGAGCCTCTTCTTTTGCATATGTGATAAGAAAAATATACTCATCTCTTTGAAGAAGGGGATAGGCTTGAGCTATTCTAAATAATTCGATATTAGTTGTTTCAACAAACAAGCTAATAGCCTCATCACCCCAAGCAAAAGCACTACAGATTTTATTCCCATTGGGATACTGACACTCTACAGTTGAACTAATTGCTCTATATTTCTTTAAAACTTCCCGTGTTTCCTTCCCCCATTGGCGTAAAAGGGAGAGTACTTCTGATGCCCTTCCCCGAGCGATAATATCTTTACACTCTTTCAGAGTTTCATTCGATTCATGTCTAATTGAGTTACACAGTGTTTGTATTTCTTGAATAATTATTGCATCACTCACCTTATTTGAATTAGAGAGAAGCTGCGTGGCATACTCACCAATAAGATAGAGGGGACTTATTATATTTAATGGGTCGAGTAGTTCATCTATCGTGATTTCAGGAGAAGTATATCTAGCGTGAGCTTGAAACTTCCTCAGCATCGCATCTCGCTTAATCACCTTAGAAGAAACATTCAATTGAGGGGATGAATAGATGTAGTAATCAATATCTTTGTGGTATGAATTATGAGTTGGTATGGGATAATTAATCTTTACTTCAAGGTGCCTTGATGAGTGAATTCTAATGTCTATCAATTGGGTTTCTCCGTTTAGACCAACAGTATAGAATACGATTATAGAGAAATCAACAATGAAGGAGACATTCAATATATTATCCAACACTATCAGTGAAAATTAGATGAATCGATAGAATAATGGGTTGAATGACATTGATAAAAACTTTGTTTGACTTCTTATTCAAAATTGTCCATATTGTAGATAGAAATAATTATTAAAAAGGATATACCATGGAAAAACAAAAAACTTATATCATAACAGATTTTGTAGAAGATAGAGCAGTAACTTCTTGCTCCGATGGAAGGGTTGTTGAAATCCCGTTCGAAGAAATCCCAGAAGATAGCAAGAAAGGGGATACTCTTATCCACGTTGATGGTGTGTATAAAAAGGCATAAGGTATATA
>CAYVRR010000110.1:0-5812 GCA_964453215.1 uncultured Spirochaetaceae bacterium
TATATGGGAATTTTTCATTTGAGGAATGAGTGGAATAAATCATATTCGGCTTAGTCTAATTGCAGTTCAAGCAATATTCTCTATTCTTAGTCATCCCCATATGATAGGCTATAAGCAATGTTTGGAGAGAAGGTGCCTATGCTAGCGATCAATGCAAAAGTCTGTACACGCAGTGACCCAGGAACTGTGGGAATACTTACCAATATAATGGATGATGGTATGTATGAGGTTTTCATTAATAATGAAACCTCATACTTCCAGGAAGAAGCATTACAACTGGTACCAAGCAGTGATCTCCTTACCCTATATAAAAACATAGAAGATGGATATTTTGGAGACCAATCTGACTTGAATGAGTTGATAGTGCGGGAGAAGATGTCTGGTCAGCTGACCAATATATACTACTCAATGCACTACGGAAATACAGATTTCTACTCTCACCAGTTCAGACCCGTATTAAAATTCATTGAATCAATTACGAACCGGTTAATTATAGCTGATGAAGTTGGCTTGGGAAAAACCATCGAAGCTCTTTATATATGGAAGGAGCTGCAAGTTCGTGACAATGCACGAAATCTTGCTGTTATTTGTCCCTCTGTCCTTGGTGAAAAATGGAAGTTGGACATGAGCGACAAATTTGGCTTGGAAGCTGAAATAGTCACTGCAGACATACTTGAAGAAAAACTATCACAAGGAAAAAATACAAGACGGAAAAATGGATTCGCGCTCATTTGTAGCATAGAGAGCGTGCGAGTACAATTCAACAAGGAGCATAGCAAGCTAGTAAAGCTTCTCGACTCCAATCAATATGAACCCCCTCTGTTTGACCTGACAATTTTTGATGAAGCACACTATCTGAGAAATCCTGCCACTTCCTCATTTAAGATGGCTGAAAAAGTACGCGACTGCTCACAAAGCTTATTGCTACTCTCGGCAACCCCTATCCAGACATCCTCAGATAACCTCTACTCCCTCTTGCGACTTGTAGCACCTGAGCAATTTGACAATAAGGATACATTCAATTATTTCCTGGACAAGAACGCTATAGTTCTGCAGCTTGCTTCGGCACTGCAGCAACCAACAGTTGAAAAGGATAGCATCCTATCGCTTTGCAGTGAGACCGAACGGGTTGGAATGATCGGCAAAGTATTGTTGCAGGAAGTCAGAGATGCATTTACCACCCATGAAGGGCCCTCGCTTGCCCAACGCATAAAACTAGCTCATCTTGTCGAACAGCAGTCCTATCTATCACAATACATCACCAGAAGCAGAAAAGCTGAAGTGTTTAAGGATGGGGTTATCAGGGATTGCGAGACGTATGAGTTCTCCTTTTCTCCATGGGAGCAGGAGTTGTATGAACGGGCCTCCCTCCAGCTGAAAGAGCTCTATGCAGAAAAAGGATCCTTTGCCATTATCATCAAGCAGCGGGTAATAGCTAGTTGTCTTCCCGTTGGTATAACCAATCTCTACAAACAGCTATCGGATGAGGATAAGGATAACTTTATGCGCTATAACGAAGACGAGGAAGATCTTTTTCAGGATCAACCCACGGCAGATCCATCATTGGAGAATTTCCCTAGTTTTCAAACCTTAGCAGCTAGTGATTCCAAATATAGTGAGCTCCTAGAAGTCCTGAGACAAACATTGAAGCCAAAACCCCTAGAGAACAAAATTATTATTTTCACAGGGTTCAGAATGACTGCCGATTATCTTAAAGATCGCCTCATTTTTGATAGATTCAACATCTCTTACATCCATGGAGGTATGGGAACAGCTAAATATCAAGTGATTGATGAGTTCAGGAGGGCTGTACAACCAACAATCCTTCTTTCTACTGAAGTCGGTTCAGAAGGTATCGATCTTCAGTTTTGCAATGCGATAATCAATTATGACTTGCCTTGGAATCCTATGCGAATTGAACAGCGGATAGGCCGAATAGATAGAATTGGACAAAAATCTAAAAAAATCAAAATCCGTAACATCATGTGCAGAGACACGATAGAGGATCGTATCCTCTCCAGACTTCATAACAGGATCAATCTTTTTAAAAACACAATAGGTAATCTTGATGATATCCTTGGTTCAAAAGTAGAAAAGTTACTTATCGATCTCAGCAATAGAAATCTTACAGATGAAGAGCTGGACAAGCAACTAACCAACAACTCCCTTGTAGAAGCCTTAATCACCCAACTTAATAGTAGTTTGGAACTAAGTGCTCCTATGTTTGCCAGTGTTGGCCAATATATCTTACATTCCATACAGAAATCTAATACACAACAACATTACATCACAAGCGCTGACATCTTCTCCTATGTAAACAGATATTTGGAGAGAACCTATCTCGATGACTACAGGCTTGAACCACATCCTAAAGATATGTTCAGCTATAAAATAATCCTACCATCAGAAGCTACTCACCAATTGGCTGCCTATTGTAGAGTACACACAGAGCATAAAACAACTCGATTGGCCCGTGAGTCAGCCCCTGCCTTCTATGCATATTTTCAAAGTCAAGAAAAAAGTTCTTACTCAAACCAATATAAAGAAATAATAGATATCGACCATCCTCTTATCAAATGGATAGATCAACAGATACGAATACCAAGCTATAAAAAAAATAGTTGCTCTGTGATACATCTCGAATCACGAGATGTACCAGAGAGCAAGCTTGCTCCTGGTCTTTATACCTACTATGTCGAGAGATGGAAAATATCCGGGTCAGTAAACATCGTAGAACTCAAATATTTCCTCAGTCCGCACAAAGAGGATTCAGGGAAGATTGATATAGAACAAGCCGAACAGATAATAACTATAGCCTCTCAAAAGGGCTACTCTGGTTTTGAATATTACAAATATTACGCTCCTGAATCTGCTGAACAAAGCCTGAAAATTCTAAAAAATCGCTGTAGACAGGAATATACTCACTTCGTGGAAGAGTATGCACAACGAACACTGGCATTCAAGGAGCAACGGGAGAATTTCATCAACCAAACGTACAAAGTAAAGATAGCCAACTCCCAATCCTTAGTTGATCAGTTGTTATCAGAAAACAAACTGCAGGGAGCTAAGCTTAACCAGGCAAAAGTCGCTAAACTGAAGACGGATATGGCAAATCTTTTACGGGACAATCTGGAGACAAATGTAACTGCTTCCACTACACCCATAGCAATAGGGATGATCTGCATCAGGTAGGATACCCTATCATCCTCCATAGAGGTTCTTTTGCAACTCATCTAAATCCACGTATCGCCTTTGCTCCCTAAAAGGTTCTTCGCTCCAGAGATGCACATAGTCTTTAGGAAGGGCCCTCAGTGGCTTCTTCTCTTCTCCCTTATTTGAAAGTCCATAGGCAACTTGAAAACGGTGCAGTAGGTTGGAAGGAACTTTTGGAATAGTGTCCAGCCGTATCTGTGGCAGAGAAAAATCCAAGCCGGCCTGTCCCGCATAGAGTGAACTTTCTATCACCCCTTTGAACCATGCTGCATCCCTACCCCCACCATAGAAATAGACAGGGATAGCAGGTTCAACAAGAGTATGACCAAATATTATTGTTTCAACTCTTTGCATTTTAGGGATGCAGCTTATCAATAGTTCCTGCACCACCTCCTTGAGGGCTGTATCATCCACTTTTTCCTTGGGGTAGGTTATCAGGTACTCCCTTGCATTGTGCAAAGTCGTAAAGATAGTAGGGTTACTGCTGATCAAGCGTGACGCAGCGATTTCTACGCCGAGTGGAGCAACTTCAGCTACAGGTATATAGAGGTAATTCTGTAGAGGAGGTCGCGTATATACCAAAGCTATATCCAACGTCGCACTCCCTACATCAATAACCAATGCACGGTGCCTAGGGCCAAAGGAACTGTTGAACAGGCCTACAACCTCTGCATAGAGTTCAGGACGAACCGCAAGATGAGTTTTAGGAGGTTTATTCAGATCTTGGGTCTCCGTGCATAAGGCCTTCCACCTTGCAAAATCCACCCCTTTAGAGAGTAAGATTGCCTTATTCCCTTTCAGCTCATCAGCAATGTGGAGAATATTGCTAAAAACATGAACAAGTCGCCCTACTTCACCTCGAATAGGCATCCCCATGGTGATGTTCATATCTAAACGGGAGTACATAGCAGGTGGGTACTCTTTTTCCGAGTGTGCTTCAAAAGTCTTTAGGATGGTAGCAATAAAGAAGATGGCGTAATATACCTCATCAAGATCCTGTGTATAGTTTTCAACATCTACAAGCAGTGCCTTAAAATACGGTTTTGCATTCCACCCGGGAATCCCTTCTTTTCCTAATCCAATCCGACCATCATCAGAGATATAGACTTGGGATTTGGCAAGGGTTTTATCACTATTTTCTTCACAAACGAAATGAGGGCCAAAAACAAGGGCTCTCCACGAGGGATTATTATCCCCTAGCTTAGAGCGAATTATCACCTTGGTGGTGCTTGCACCAAAATCAATGCCAAATGAAACCTGAAGAATTTGTTTTCCCCTCCCCTGCAAAGACGATGTAAGAGTTATTGGTTCTCCCCCTTGCCCCTGTAGCTCTTTTTCCCACCAGAACAGGGGTTTAGATGGTGGCTCTTCAGCAGCTGCTTCATCCGTATCTTGAGCGATGGTTGTCTCAATCCAGGTGACTTGCTTGCAATCAATCCTACGCTGGATCTGTGGAGGGAGAGCTGTAAAAGTTTCGTTGGTAATGAACCACCTCTTACACTCACTACAGTATTTACCTGAAAACGCGGCAGATCCCTTTACCAGGGAGAAGTTCTGGGTAGATTCAAAAGCTACACAGTTGCATACACAAACTTGAGGTAGTTCTGTTGAAACATAGATAGGGGTGTTTTGCTTCACTTCTTTATCGTTCTTAGGCTGGTGAATTTCGGCAGATAAGCGAAGAAGATCACGCACTACTATATATTTTGCTAGCACACTTTCCTTAGAAGGCAGATCATGATAGTGAACATAGAAGGAATTGCACATTGGGCACACATATCCTGGGAGAGTTACCCCTGAGCCAATGGGAATAGCAGCCTCTTTATCCAATACAGCCCTATCGAAGATACAATATCGCAGAGCTTCTACATTAAAGGCTATTATGTTTATTTTTTTAGAAGTTACAGCATTGTACATCTTGTTGGAATTGCTCCTTGGTAGGTAGGTATTAGAACAGCATGTTTTTATCATTGGTGTGTAGTTTGAGAACTTTATATCTGTTGTTTTGGATAGCAGATGGAATTGACCGATTATCCCCCACGGGTAATGATTCTTCCTTCAAGGTGAGTAATTGTTTATGAGACAGGGTACAGCTTCCCTTACCTGCTACAATAGACAGAGTATCTTTACGTTCCAGAGCCTTATGCAGCAAGTTGTAGGTTACTGTTTGAATGTGATCGTCCATGATTACTAGAAACCTCTTTCCCATATCACTATATATCTATGCAAGGAGATGTTCCTGTACTATCATACGCCAGGACAGCCCAGAAAGATAGCTAATAAAACATAATGAACTATCTAATAAACGATCTACAATGAAAAGTGATTGGTGGCTTCTCTATTAGGATTGTCTTGTAATCACCGAGAAATATAATCTTAGGAGAAATGCTACGTTCTTAGCATCTCTCCTAAGTTTTCCCTCCCTACACCAGAATCACCGCCTCTCCTAGAAAAAGGGTCTCTAGGTCCCTGGGATTCTTCTTGTTCCTGGTGAAAATGAAGTTAAGGTTCGGATACTTTTGCAACATCTTGAGCTGCAAGAATACCCCAAACTCATCTTCTTCATTGATGGCCCTAGTGATATACGACAAGGGATTGT
>CAYVRR010000111.1:0-5806 GCA_964453215.1 uncultured Spirochaetaceae bacterium
CGGAGACGGCATATCGATGGTGATGGTCAATGGTATGGTGGCCTATCAGGAAGGTACTTATGCAGATACTCCTTCCGGTTTGTTACTTCTTTTCTGATAGTTACAATCAAAAAGACTTTCTCTGTATGATTGCTTATTCTTGACCTTCGGAAAAATCTTTTATAAGTCCTTCCTGACCGAACCTGACATGTTGTCGCATTGCTTCTTCAGCAGTTTGAATATCTTTCTTAATGATTGAGTCAACCAATAGGATATGACGATTCAGAGACTCTGGCGTTCGAGGCCTCTTTGTCTGTCCTTGCAATAACACAAGCCAGAGGAAACTATTACGTTCTAGTGCTCTGTAGAGAGTAGCTGAATTAGCAGCCTCTGCAAGCATCAGGTGGAACTTATAATGCATTTCTGTGTATTTGTAAGGATCAGCATTCTCAAAGGGGATTCTGTCAAGGTCATTGGCTGCATGTTGCAACATGAATTGTTGTTCTTCAGAAAGGCTATTTGCAAGAATCCTGGCAATTTGGCACTCTACGGCTTCTCTCAATAGAAAGATGTCCTTGATTCTCTCAACAGTAGGTATGGTAACAATGGAACCCCAGTGAGGATGATACTCAATTACTCCATCCTGTTCCAATTTTTTCATGGCTTCGAGTATCGGAATATGACTAACCCCAAGCATTTTTGCCAAAGGTCTTCTTGTCAATCTCATCCCTGGTGGAAACTCTCCAGTGATAATCTTCTGAAGGATTATCCGGTAGGTTCGTTCTGCAGAAGTGAGTGAAGGATCATTCTGATCTGTTTCAAAAATTGCATTAATATCAATGTTCATAGACTCTGTAATCTCTCTCTTATTAGTATACATGGTATATCGAATTTCACCAAATTGAAATATGCATTTTTATAAATCGAGTAATTGAATAGATATGAGAATTAATTTTAGATAATTAAAATTATTCAATATATAGAATAAAATGAGTGCAAAAAATTATGCAATTTCTAGGTACTAACGAACTACAAAAAAAATGTTGACAGTATTAAATGAGTGGTATACCGTGTATACCATATTCACCATTTTTTGGAGGTATCTAATGAAAGGAAGTGTACGGAAGAATGTTGCCATTGCAATGATGGTATTGTTTTCTCTCTCAGCAGTGTATGCGGGGGGCAATACTGAAAAGAGTGTGGCTGACAAACCAGTCGATGTATGGATGATAAACAGTCCAGTCGAAACAATTATTAGTGCATTCGATGCAGCAGGGGAGAATTTTACTGCTGAAACAGGAATCGAAGTCAATTATGTGAGAGTTCCCACTAATGATTTTCACACAAAACTGGTTTCCAGTATTTCTGCGGGAGTATATCCTGATATGATCATCTGGAACAGTAGTCCTGGTGTGGAATTTAGCCAAACCGGTGCGGTGCTTCCTGTTGATGAAATTGTAAATGAAATTGGAAGAGGACAGTTTGGAGAAGGAAGTCTCAAGATGTTCACCGTAGATGGTGATCTTCTGGAAATTCCATTCATGGTACGACCAGCAGGATTTCATGCTAGAAAAGACTGGCTTGAGGCTGCTGGTTATAATACAGAGCCTAAAATTGATAGTGATGGATACTACTATTATGAAGGCCTTCAGACTTGGGAAGAATTATTAGAAGCTGCAAAGAAAATCAATGATCCCAGTAATGGCAAATATGCGATGGGATTTGCTTACAGCAGGAAAGCATTTGGAGATTCCGCCAGCTTTTGTATGAGTATTCTGTATTCCTATGGTGCTAGCTTGCTAGATGAGAATGGTAATGTTGCCATTGATTCGAAGGAAGCAATCGAAGGACTCGAGATGATTCGGAAGATTTGGGAGAGTGGGACAGTACCTTCCGCTGCTACTACCTGGGATGGTGGTTCAAATAACAATTTCTTCATTGGTGGTGATATTGGAATGGTCTTCAATTCTAATAGCATAATGGGCAAATTGAACGACACTACTGCAGTAAAACCAGAGGATCTCCTGATGATTCCTTTCCCTTCCGGTCCAGCGGGATCTTTCATGTCAGCAAATCCTGAGTCAATTACCATTTTCAACAAAGGGAATGTGGAAGGAGCCAAAGCTTTTACCAAATATTTGTTGAAAGAAGAAACCCAGGTATCGATGTTTGAAATCATGGGCTTCGGTTATTACAGTCCTTTGAAGAAGGATGTAATGGAAAACGAGCTCTTTAGTAATTTGAATCAGAACGAGAGGGTTTTGATGCAGGATGCAAGGAAAGCGATAAATGTATCCTTCCCATATGACCCCAACGCAAAACTCAATGCATTGTATAGTTCTTTCCTGTTTGATGATGCCTTGTCAAGGATTGCTGTCGACGGATGGAATAGTGAAAGGGTTGCAGCAGAAATGGCAAAGAAAGTCACTGAGGTAATCAACGACTAAGTATTGGTTCGGATATAAGCTTACATCGTATGTGAAAATATACGATGTAAGTATTTAATTAATAGTGAGATGAAAATGCCAATTCTAAGAAAAAAATTATCACTTGAAGAGAAAGACAATAGGATAGGGCGGCGGTTTTTATACCCTGCAATCATTGTCTTGCTCTGTATTATTGCTTTTCCTGTACTTTACTCATTCATCTTGAGTTTTTTCAGATGGAGGCCTACTGAGCCTGGCCATCGTTTTGTTGCTATGAAGAATTATTATGATGTATATCGTGATGAGCGTTTCTTGATATCCATTTTCAATACATTCATCTATGCCTTTATTGGTGCATTTGGAAAAATAATTCTTGGAATGGGTTTGGCTTTGTTATTGAATAAAAAATTCCCAGGAAGAGCGATTGCAAGAACATTATTGATGTTGCCTTGGATTATTCCAGTTACTGCAAGCCTAACAGCTTGGAACTGGATGCTGGATGGTATGTACGGTGTAATTAATATTATTCTGTCGAGAATGGGTTTGATTACTACCTATATAAACTTTCTCGGGGAGAAGGGTATTGCTCTAGCATGTGTCCTGATGGTCGGTATCTGGATGGGATACCCACAGATGATGATGATGATCTTAGCAGGGCTTCAGTCGATTCCTGGAGAGTTGTATGAAGCAGCCGAAGTAGAGGGTGCAGGGAAAATTCGCTCATTCTTCTATATCACAATCCCTTCATTGTCTGGTGTACTGAAAACATCAATCATTCTCAGCATTATTTGGACGTTTAATGCTTTCAATGTTATTTGGTTGCTGACACGCGGAGGAAGTTCGACACACATCATGAACACACTTGCTTATGAATTCTCCTTCATCAATATGCGATACGATAAGGGGGCTGCCATGTCTGTTACCATTTTATTCTTCTTGGCAATCTTCTTATTCATCCATACCAAAATGCAGAGGGAGGACTCACTACAGTGAATCTAAATAAGCATAAAATACAAGCAAAAGGTAAAAGGATTTTATTTTTTGCTGCATTGATCTTAATCATTGTGATAATTGATTTTCCAATCTATTGGATGATTAAAAGTTCATTGACTTCTGTTGATAAGATGATGACGAGAGAGGTGAGTCTTGGAATTACTGAGCTAGATTTCTCTTCATACGTGAATATTTGGAATGGAACTGAATATGCATCGCAACTAAAATTCAAGAATTATCTATGGAACAGCATAATCGTTGTACTTAGCTCATCAGCAATAAGTATTGCCATCGCAACACTTGCTGGATATAGCTTGGCACGATTTAAATACAAGCATAGGAATTCTATCGCTCAAGGGATTCTGTATGTCTATATGTTTCCTCAGATGATACTGACTACCCCTATGTTGATGCTTGTCATTAAACTGGGACTTTACAATAGTCTTCTTTCTTTGATCCTGGTCTATTGTACTTTTTCTCTTCCTTATTCTATTTGGATGATGAGAAGCTATTTCAACGTGTTGCCAAAAGAACTTGAAGAAGCTGCAATGATGGATGGTTGTAGCAAGTTGAGGGCAGTCTGGAAGATAATGTTCCCTCTTGCGCTACCGGGAGTAGTTGCTACTGTGACATATTCATTCATTATTGGTTGGAGTAATGTAATCTATCCACTCACATTCATAACAGATGAGTCCAAAAAAATGGTATCCATAGGATTCTTGTCCCTGATTTCTGGAGATATGACTCCATGGAACGGGGTAATGGCTGCAGCGACAATTAGTGCAATTCCTGTAGTTGTTCTGTTCATATTTTTCCAACGATATCTAATCGGCGGCCTCGCAGCCGGCAGTGTAAAAAGTTAAAGGAATAAAAAAATATTATGAAAATTACAGATATGGTGATAACACCTATTGCTTTTGCGGATCCTCCTCTGCTGAATGCTGCAGGGTTGCATGCACCGTTTGCTTTGCGGATTATTCTTGAGATCAAGACAGATGAGGGTATTAGTGGGGTCGGAGAGATTGCAGGTGGGTCTTCTGTACTGGATTCATTGCAAAAAGCGAAAAATACGATCATCGGGATGAACCCTTTCGAACGGAATGCCATCAGAAGAGCAATCGATACAGAATTTAGCAATATTATTGATAGCATGACTGTTGGGTACTCACATAAGGCAGTCTCTGTAAGAATGTTTAGTGCCATTGATGTTGCCTTGTACGACATAATAGGCAAAGCCCTTGGGAAACCTGTTGTTGACCTATTGGGTGGGCGTGTCAGAGAGCGGGTAGATTTCTCTGCTTATCTTTTCTACAAATATGAGGGGGCGGGTGGAACCTATGGGTTTTGTAGAAATCCCAATGCTACCGGTTGGCATAAGGAAAAGGAAGAGGCAGCATTAGATCCGGATGGGATTGTAAGCCAGGCAGAAGCCATGTGCAACGAGTTTGGTTTCAAGTCAATCAAGCTAAAAGCTGGTGTTTTTGAACCTCAGGTGGAAGTAGATACGATTTTTGCTCTTCGGAATAAATTCGGGAAAAGCTATCCCTTGAGGATTGATCCCAACGCTGTATGGTCACTTGAGACTTCGATCAAGTATGGAAGGATGATGGAAGATGTCTTGGAGTATTATGAAGACCCTTGCAAAACTCAAGAGCTCATGAGCGAATTAAGAAAACAAGTTTCTATCCCAATGGCCACTAATATGTGTACTACATCATTCGATGAACTCCCAAAAGCTGTCTCCCTGGGGTCAGAAGATATTATCCTTGCTGATCATCATATCTGGGGTGGTCTTGATGCAACAATGCAATTGGGAAGGATATGTTCTACCTTTGGAAGAGGCCTTTCGATGCATTCAAACAGCCATTTAGGAATCTCTCTAACTGCCATGACTCATCTGGGTTGTGCTCTTCCAGGGCTTTCATATGCGATGGACACTCATTATCCGTGGCAGAGTGAGGAAGTGATCAAAGGCGGAAGAATTCAATTTGAGGATGGTTCTCTAGGGGTATCAAATGAGCCAGGTTTGGGGATTGAATTGGACTATGAGCAACTTGAAAAATTGCACCAGAACTATCTTAATTGCGGGATTCTTGATAGAGATGATGAAATTGAAATGCAGAAAGTAAATCCTGAATGGCAATTTTCTAAGCATTATTGGTAGGCTATGGCTTTGGATCTTGCTCTGTATTCTGCACATTGTGAAGTAATGTTGTATTACATGTAATCAGAAGAATTTCTGAGATGACAAAAAATATCCCAGTGATCACCCGTATTGGTATGATTGCTGGGATTTGATTTATTCAATGGTATTCGAAATTCCTTAGGTACGTATGTAACTCTTCCTCCACGTTTTACTCGTAGCGGTTGAGGAACTTCTGTGTCCTCGGGTTCTTCGGATTATTGAA
>CAYVRR010000112.1:0-5540 GCA_964453215.1 uncultured Spirochaetaceae bacterium
AATTTTCGCCCCTTATTTTGAGGAAACTCATAGTAAGGGGCTTCTTTTTGTACTAATAAATTGAGATTTATCTGATATTTTAAAAATATATTGATGTAAACATAAATATATCGATAACTGAATATCGTAAAGTGAAAAAAATGAAAAAAAAGGTTGACAACTGATGTTTCTCCCCTCATACTACCAATATGATTCATTATACAAACAGCAGTTCAAATAGTGATACAACTTACCCTATAGCGACTACTGTGGTGAAAGCCTTAACCATCCTAGAATACATAGCTCTTCACCAACCAGTGCAGCCATCTGTGATGACAAAAGACTTGCAACTTACCAGGGCAAACCTTCACAGACTCCTTTCTACCCTTGTGAGAACTGGCTACATAGAAAAAAGTGAGCGTGGGTATCAGCTGAGTTTAAAACTCTTCCGCCTTGGTTCTACTGTCCCTATTAAAGAACAGCTGAGGGATCTTGCAAGAGTTCATATGCATGAGTTAGAGAGAATTGCGAGAGAGAATATCTACATTACTGTTCTCTATAATGATGAAGTTATAGCAATTGAAGAGGTGAAGAGTGCTCATACTGTTATTTTAAACCCAGATGTTATTTATACCTATCCAGTCAACACCTGTGCTTCTGGGAAAATGTTACTTTCTCACATGAGTGATGAAAATTTAGATACATATGTAGATTCACTTGAAATGGTAAGAAGAACACCACACACCATTACTGATAAAGAGGAGTTCAAAAAACAGGTTCGAGATGCAAGAGAGAAAGGGTATTCAATAGAGCTGTTAGAGTTTGGCCATCATCTTCATAGCATTGCCTGCCCCATTACTAATAGAGAAGGGGAAGTAATTGCAACTATTGGAATCAGTGGACCTTCTATGAGGTTAACAAAAGATAGAATGATGGATCTTATAGAACCACTAAAAAATAGTGCAGCCCTTATTACAGAGAAATTAATACATAATCATAATAAAGCCCCATTGTGGTAACTCACAGGGGAGAATGAGAAGGAGATAAATATGGATAACGAGAAATTGTTTGAACAGATGTCGATGGAAGGCGCCCCAAAGATTGTAACACTACCCCCAGGCCCTGCCTCAAAAGAGATTTTGCAATACCAGGCAGATAATGAGAGTTCTATGGTTTCTTACTCAAAAGGAATGCCAATGGCATTAAAAAGAGGGAGAGGAGCAACTTTAGAAGACGTTGATGGTAATATATATATCGACATGTTTAGTGGAGCTGGAGTTATGGCCCTAGGACACGGCCACCCTGCAGTACTAGAAGCTGCTCATGCACAAATCGATGACGTTACCCATACCCTCGATATCCCATCTCCAACAAGAGTGAGAATGGTAAAAGAGTTGAAGAAAGTTCTTCCAAAAGAACTCACCCGTGTCTTCTTTGGTGGACCAACTGGAAGTGATGCTGTTGAACAAGCTATAAAGTTAGCAAAATATAATACAAAAAGAAATGGCATTATTGCATTTGATGGTGCATACCATGGAATGACAGGTGTAGCTCTTGCCCTCACCAGTGACTCCTCACACAGAGATGGAATTGGCCAACTTGTTCCTGGCATTCAATTCATCCCATACCCATACCCATACAGAAACCCATTTGGATGTCCTGATGAAGATGTAGATCTCCAAGCTGCAGATTATTTAGAGAGGATCATTGAAGATAGCCACTCAGGAGTTTCACTCCCTGCTGCTGTGATTTTAGAATCTGTACAAGGTGAAGGTGGAACAATTATCCCATCAAAACGATTTATGCAAAGAGTAAGAGAGATTACTCAAAAACATGGAATAGTATTGATTTGTGATGAAATTCAATCAGGTCTTGGTAGAACTGGTAAAATGTTTGCATTTGAACACGCCGACATCGTTCCAGATATTGTGACAATGAGTAAAGCACTTGGTGGAATTGGATTCCCAATTGCAGCTATTGCCTATAGAGAAGAGTTAAATACTATGCCAACTGGAAAGAGTATTGGAACCTTTAGAGGAAATATGATTGCTTTTGCAGCTGGTGCAACTGCCCTTAATTGGATGGGTGAGAACAAAATTTGTGAAAGAAGTGCCCGTCTCGGTGAAAAAGCCCTCAAGAGACTCAAAGAAATTGAAGCAAAGTATGACATCGTAGGTGAAGCAAGAGGACTTGGATTAATGATTGCTGTTGAAATAGTGACTGATAAAAAGAGTAAGAAACCAGATACAGTTGCAGCAAAGAAAGTGAGAAAATATGCTCACCAACGGGGTGTAATGATTGAAGTTGGCGGACACCATAACAACGTAGCTCGACTATTGCCACCATTAGTAATTCCTGAAGATTACCTCATGAAAGGCATTGATATCATAGAAAGTGTTATTAAAGACTTAAGTGAAGGGAAGATTTGATTAATAGGAGATAATAATGGCAAAGAAATATACAGTAGCAGTAGTTGGAGCATGCGGAGTAGTTGGAACAGAGATGATTGATACCTTGATGAGAAGAAAATTTCCAGTTGGAACATTTGTTCCACTCGATGTTGCTTCTCAAGTTGGAAAAGAAGTTACCCTCAATGGGGAAAAATGGAGTGTGAAAGAGGCAAAAGAGGGTGCTTTTAAGGGAGTCGATATTGCAATCTTTTCAGCGGGGGGAGATGCAAGTAAAGCTCTTGCTCCCATTGCAGTGAAAGAGGGAGCTATTGTTGTAGATAACTCAAGTCAATGGAGAATGGATCCAAATTGTCCACTCGTTATCCCTGAAGTGAATCCACAAGATCTTGATTGGCATAAAGGAATCATAGCAAATCCAAACTGTTCAACAACCCAAATGCTTGTTGTCCTTAAACCAATACATGATGCAGCTACCATTAAAAGAGTAGTAGTGAGTACGTATCAAGCAGTATCGGGATCAGGGAAAAAAGCAATAGATGGTCTTCTTAACGAAGCAAAAGAGATGTTAGAGAAAGGGAGTGTTTCAACCCCCTTAGCCTACAAACATCCAATAGCTTTTAATGCAATACCTCACATTGATGTATTTCAAGAGGGTGGGTATACCAAAGAAGAGTACAAAATGGTCTATGAAACACAAAAAATGCTCGATAAGAACATTGAAGTCTCTCCAACTTGTGTGAGAATTCCAGTGTGGTATGGCCACAGTGAATCAATCAACATTGAAACTGAGAAAAAGTTAACAGCTCAACAAGTAAAAGAGTTATTAGCAGCAGCTCCTTCAATTAAAGTTATTGATGATGTAGATAATGAAGTCTATCCAACACCAATGATGAGTAATGAAGAAGATGCGACTATGGTTGGAAGAATTAGAGAAGACTTTACAATAAAAAATGGTATAAACCTCTGGTGTGTATCAAATAATATTCGTAAGGGTGCTGCTTTGAATGCAGTTCAAGTAGCTGAAACTTTGATAAAGAGGAATTTAGTTTAAATGAAAAAGATCATCGACATGGTAAAAGATCAACACGAAGAACTCATCAACTTAAGAAGAGATTTTCACGCCCATCCAGAACTTGGCTTTGAAGAATTTAGAACAGCTACAGTGATTGAAGAGTATCTCCAATCACTTGGCCTAAAGACACAACGAGTTGCAAAAACTGGGGTAGTTGCCCTTTTACCTGGAGATGATCCAACAGGTCCAACTCTTTTAATGAGAGCAGATATTGATGCGCTTCCTGTACAAGAAGAGACTGGCCTCTCATTTACGAGTCTTGCAGAGGGGAAAATGCATGCATGTGGGCATGATGCCCACATGGCTATGATGCTCACAAGTGCAAAGATTTTAAGTCAAAATACCCACCTTTTTAAGGGAAAGATTAAATTTGTATTTCAACCAAACGAAGAGATTGCTGGAGCCCAAATCATGATAGATGAGGGAGTTCTAGAAAATCCTAAAGTTGACGCAGCTATGGGCGTTCATATATGGACTCCTCTACCAAGTGGAACTATAGGGATTAAAGCTGGACCTGTGATGGCAAGCATGGATGTGTTTAAAGTTGTTATTAGTGGAAAAGGGGGGCACACTGGGTATCCAGATAGTGCTGTTGACCCAATTATATGTGCTGCAAATGTCATAATGGCAGCTCAAAGCATCCAAACACGATTTATTAACCCGATGAAACCCATTGCCCTGATGTTTGGTAGAGTAAGTGGGGGGTCAAAGAATAATATCATTCCAGATGTTGCTACACTAGAAGGTACAATTCGCTACCTCTATAGTACAAAAGAGGGGAGTGAGGATCATCCAACTACCCGATTTAAAGAACTTGTGAATTTGGTATGTGCTTCCTACGGGTGCACTGCAAGTTTCGATATTCAGCATGAAAATGATGCTGTTGTAAATGATCCACAGATGAAGTTGCTCGCTCAAGAAGTAGCTGTTAATATTGTTGGAAAAGATAATGTTGTAGAACATGCTTCGATGGCATGTGAAGATTTTGCAGCATTTGCAGAAAACGTTCCAGCAATGTTTGCATTTATAGGAACAGCGAGTGATGAGGCAAAAAGTACGTATCCTCATCACAACCCTAAATTTACAATTGATGAAGAAACACTCCCACTTGGAGTAAGGTATTTAGTTGAATCAGCTTTACATTACTTTGAAACTGAGGGAGGAAAATAAAGGTAACACACGAAGGGATGAGAAAGGAGGCCTTGTTACTTCGTTGTTAAATATCTAAACACATGGGTAACACCATGAGAAATTTTAGGAGGAAGAACATGAAAAAAGTCGTTATTATAGCGTTAACAATTGCGTTACTAATTTCGAGTGTGGCACTATTTGCACAAGGTGGAGCTGAAGCAGAAGCTGGTACCTACAGTGTAAGAATGCCAACTGGAGAATCGGAAGGGGACTTCATGACTGTATGGGCAAAAGACTTTGCTAAACACATGAATGAAGAGACCGACGGACGATGGAATATTGAAGTATTCCCTTATGGAACACTTGGTGAAAACGATGATATTGTTGAACTAAGTCAAAATGGTGTTGTTGAATTTGTTTTTGCTGACTACGGTTGGCTCAGTGGATATGTTCCTCAAACAAATACCCTCGCACTTCACTACATCTGGCCTAAAGATAACCTTGTAGAAATCCTTGAATGGGTAAATAAAAATGGTAAATTCTTAGAATTAATGGAAGAGAAATATCGTGAAAAAGATTTAGTCCCATTAGGCCTTTTCTATGAAGGATGGCAGTGGCTCACAAGTAAAAAACCTATTAACAACTTATCAGATCTTGTTGGCCTAAAAACTCGTATCATGGCATCTAACATGTTAAGTAAGGACTACAGAGCATACGGAATTGACCCAACTCCTATGAGTTATGGTGAAATTTATAGTGGCCTCCAAACTGGTCTCTTAGATGCACAAAGTCAACCAATGTTTGCAAACTACTCAATGGCATTCTATGAAGTTTCAGATTATTTTGTACAACTTTGGGCAGAACCATTTATTGGAATTCCTTGTGTAAACAAGAACTTCTTTGATGGACTTCCAGCTGGTGATCAAAAACTTATTCGTGATTACTGG
>CAYVRR010000113.1:0-5503 GCA_964453215.1 uncultured Spirochaetaceae bacterium
TTACAGCTGGCTTTGGTGGAGGAATGGGGGGAAATGATGGAGTTTGTGGCGCATTAAGTGGAGCTATAATTGTCCTTTCTCTTTTCATGAGCACGCAAAAAAAATCGAAAGAAGAGATCTCTTCTTCAGCAAAAGAGCTGTTTGATACGTTTGTAAAATATGATGGTAGTAGTATTTGTAAAGAATTAAAAGGAACAGAAACTGGAGTTGAACTCACAAGTTGTGCAGATTGTATTATGGATGCAACAAGAATCACGTATCGCATGATTTCATAGCCACCTTATACTAACTCAATCCCCTTTGAATACATCACCTTGCTTGCAATCTCTCCATCTTTATCGTATGTGATCCAAAGACCCTCTTTGTGTGAATGAACAAATTCCCCACTCTCAAGTAAAGGTCCATCTTCTCTAAAAAACCTCCACTCTCCTTCCCTTTTTCCATCAATAAACTCTCCACGTGATGCAATAATCCCATTATCATAATGGGTGGTGAGAATTCCATCTTTTGATAATACTCTTCTTTGCCCACCAATGTGGTAAAACTCATTTCTTTTCATCTACCCATCCCCTTTGTGGTTTGTGTTGTAAGAAAAAGCAAGTAAAAAGGTAACAATTACGATGCAAATAATAGATTATACTTCAAAATATACAACTAAAAGGTTGCGATAAACTCGTTAGTTACATAATAAAAGAAATAATTGCTGTGTCAAGGATACTTATTTTTTTTACAGTGAACTTAATATTCGCACACAAGACGCTTATTAGTAATGATTTACCATACTCTAGGTGTAGTATAAACCAATAAAACTTACCAAATAAGTTACTATATGGTAACCTTTAAAATATGCAATATTAGAATATGTTTGTTTTGTGTAAAAGGAAAATATTGAGTTATTTATTTAAATAATGATATATTTTTATCTTAATGATGAGTGAGTGTTATACTGTTAACAGAAGTAGAGTTTCACGTATAAGGGGAAAGATGTGATAGAACTAAGGCATGTATCAAAACAATTTGGCTCTCTCTATGCTGTTGAAGATCTCTCTTTTTCTACAACAAAGGGGGAGATATTTGGCTTACTAGGACCAAATGGTGCAGGAAAAACAACCACAATCAGGATGATAATGAACATTATTGCACCAGATACTGGAAGTATCCTTTTTGATAATGAATTAATAGCTGATTCTATTAAAGAAAAAATAGGGTATCTCCCTGAGGAGAGGGGATTATATAAAAAAGTTACAGTTAATGATGCGCTTCTTTACTTTGGTCGCCTTAAAGGGAAAAAAGATGATGAACTAGAAAAAGCGATCGATATGTGGCTTAGTAGCTTCTCATTACTAGAGTGGAAATATAAAAAGATCGAAGAACTCTCTAAAGGGATGGCTCAAAAAATACAATTTATTGCAAGTGTTATCCACAATCCCCACATTCTATTTCTTGATGAGCCTTTTAGTGGCTTAGATCCAATAAGCACCGACTTTATGAGAGAAACTATTGTAAACCTTGCCAATAATGGCACTACTATTTTATTTTCAACCCATATTATGGAGCAAGCAGAGAAAATCTGTAACAACATTCTCATAATGAATAGGGGGAAAAAAGTGCTATATGGCTCTGTTGATGCGATTAAAGAGAAATTGGGCCACACTTCTGTTATTGTAGAGTTTAGTGGAGATGGCTCTTTTATTGACACACTCGATGAGGTAGAGCATATCATTCGCTACCCCAAATATGTTGAACTTACCCTTAAAGAGAACTCATCTACAAACAAGTTGTTAAGTAAGCTAACTTCTCATCTCACCTTACGAAAGTTTGAAATTGTTACCCCATCTCTCCATTCTATCTTTATATCAAAAATCAAGGGGGAGGAAAAAGATGCAACGAAGTAAAATTTCTATTATAGCACTTCATGAGTTTTCCCTTGTTGCCCGTACAAAGACATTTGTTATTATTACAATTATTGGTCCATTTCTTATTTTTGCGATAACTGTCTTACCAAGCCTATTTGCTCAAAATGGTGAAGAGTTTAAAAAAGGGGCAATTATAGCAGTAGTTGGGGCAAATGATGTAATTGTGCAAGATTTAAGAGAAGCATTTTCTCCTCATGGTGTTGTTGTTGTGAAAAATAATGAGATTGAAGCTCTTAAAAAAGAGCTCATCACACAAAACACCTTTCAGGGGATAGTAGAAATTCCATCAAATATTACAACATCTCCATTTTTTAATTACTACTCTACAAGTGGAACAGACTATCTCTACTGGGAAACAATAAGAGATGTTATAGGCTCTTACCTGATTAATGAACGCTTAAAAGAGTTAGAGATAGACATTAACACATACAAATCAATTTCTTCTGTACCCGATGTGCATGTGAAGAAATTATCAGAATCAGGAGAAGAAGCTACAGGAGATATCTTTGCTATTATCATGGCATCAATTTCATTCATCATGCTTCTTTACATGTCGATACTTTTATATGGTCAGATGATTGGAAGGTCTGTTGTAGTAGAAAAAACATCAAAAACAGTTGAGCTTCTCCTCTCTTCTGTTCGCTCTGACCAGATCATGGCTGGAAAAATTATTGGAATAGGGGGCGCTGGGCTCTTACAGTATCTCATTTGGATAGTTGCTGGAATAATTATAAAAACTACTATCTCATCTACTCTAATTGTAGTTCCACCCATTGTGAATATATCTAACTTCATATTTCTTTTTATCTTTTTCCTTCTTGCTTTTCTCCTCTATGCTTCAATGTACGCGGCCCTTGGAGCAGCTGCAGAAGATGAACAAAATCTAGGTCAACTTGCATGGCCTCTTATCATATTTCTAGTAATTCCTATGGTTACAATTTCTCCTATAGTGATGAATCCAAACTCTTTCTTTTCTATATTCCTTTCGTATTTCCCCTTAACGAGCCCTATGGTGATGTTCATACGAGTACTTGTTGATATGCCATCAGTGTGGGAACTCCTTCTTTGCTTTAGTATCCTCATTCTCTCTATCACGTTTTCTATCTACTTCTCATCACGTGTATTTCGGATAGGAATTCTTCTTAGTGGCAAAAAGCATACTCTAAAAGAGATTATGAAATGGATGAAATATAGGTAATATTGATACGTATTGTATTCTTTAGTGGAAGACAAATGCTATTGTTGTATACCTCTCTCTATGACCATAATACTCCTCCATAACAGCTCTTCCGTCGTAAAAAGAATAATCGAGTCTAAATGTTTTACCACTCACCGAGAAAGGAAGGATATATCCTACAGAATACCCTGTGTTCATGGTGTATCCACTATTTTCATAGAAAGATAGGTGCATTCCCGCATATACTCCCCCTAAATCTACCTTCCCATATCTAAAGTAATGGGTTGCCTGTGCTCCTACATTAAAATAGCGACTCGTTCTAAAGCTAGGACGAGTATACCTCGCATCGTTAAGAGGGTCTTTTCCTGGAAGACTATACCCATAGTCTGCATACAGTGAAGTCTCTAGATTCTTATACTTCACACCAAATAGTTTCTCAGGGGCTACATGAAAAGAGAATATAACAGAATCCCTAATTGCCATAGGTCCATGTTGAGGGTCGGTATCAGAGGAGCTAAGACCTAAATACCCATCACCGCTAGTAAATAATGCCCTATCCAAGAGGTGAGAGCAAATATGTTTACGTGAAACTCCAATACTAATACCTGGCCATGGAGTTACTGTTACCCCTAAGTTCACAACAAATTCCATTGAAATAGCGACCCAACTTGTATCAGTTACAAAAGGGACCATCCATGCAGCATTAAGTCCTATTCCAACATCTTCATTGTTTTTCAGATGAATTCGTGGAAGTGGTATAGCTGAACCAATTGAGAATAAAAACCCTCCTGCATAGTGGCTAGCTCCATCTTCATGATACCAGTTCTCCCTTACTACAGTTGTGTCATCATAAGAAACTATAGCCATTTTATTAACAAATTCTGTTTGACTCGCATAGTGTGGTGGAATCTGTAGGTTTTTTGGAAGCATGGTAATACCCAAACCCCAAAGTGGAATATCTGCTGCGAACAATGGTGCAAGTGATGATAATATGAATAGTAGTAGTATAGATATTCGTTTCATCTTATATCCCTCCACCTTGTTTTACAACTCGCCATGTAGTGTTTCTCACCCCTCCATCTCCATCACCAAAAAGGATAAATATTGCTTCCTCTCCACTGTATATTCCTGTTAATGGGGTAAAGACTTCTGCTGTATAATTAGCAATTCCATACATCGGGTTTCCAGCCCTATAAGAGCCATCACGTGTATAATCCAAAGTAGTTCCATCAATTTTCCAGATAGAGTCCATTCCATGGTACCATTGAATTGCAGCTGGATTACTTCCAGGAAAGATCCAATAATCACCTTCATATGCAACTATTTCATGCCCTCTTCTTTCAGTATATTCTGGATTACTTGCTGAAGTAGCACTGTACACCCCACTACTTCTTTTCCACACTTTATCAAAACCTGGAACAACAAAGTCTTCTCCATTTTCTTGAAATGAGAACCAAGAAGTTCCACCAACTAGATACAAATCATCATCTTTTAAAAATGAAGCAAAAGATGCTCTTCCTGCAGTATATTTGCCAAATACAGGACTATTTTCAGGTAAATGCATTGGGTCTAATTGAGTCCATATTATTCCATCATCACTTTTCCAGACATCCGCGAAGTATTTCCTTGTTTGATCACTTCTTCCATCATTCAAATAGGGCATGAAATCTTTCGCATATCCACCAAGAAGATACATCGACTCATTACCATCTCCATCAAGGTCTGCTACTATTACCTTATGATTTAGCCTAGGATACCATGTTAGATCATCGCTCGGGTCATATAGATCACTCCCTCTTACATCTTCATGAGAGGGAAGACTTGGATGGGTTACCTTTGTTTTATAGCTATTTTGTTTTATTTCATTCCAATTGATTCCATCAACAGACTTCCATACATCATTAGCAACTTTTCCATAAGTTCTACTATTTTCTCTGTATGCTCTAAAACCACCAATTAAATAAAGCTCACCCTTAAACACTACAACTTCATGCCCCCTTCTTCCTTTCCAAGGAGCATCCATTGTTACATTCACCCAATTAATGCCATCTTCTGTATACCAAATATCTTCAAGATAGGTATCCCTATCTCCCCGAGCATTCGGGTTATATCCACCAAAAATCCAAATTTTATTATCGAATACAACTGAAGCGTGATCCATTCTTTGTTCAATAGGTTGTTTTGGTTTTAATAGAGTAAATTCTAATTCGCCATCATAATTATTCCCGACTCCATGATGAGAATATGTATAATCCCATCCCTCTATCGTACATCCAATGTAGAAAACTAAAAACGAGCAAAAAAGAAAAGCAAATAGCATTCTCCTATTCATGAACTTTCTCCTTACAATGAAAAAAAATTCAGTATGTCTCTAGATATTAAAACGAATGAACACAAATAAATGTTATAT
>CAYVRR010000114.1:0-5488 GCA_964453215.1 uncultured Spirochaetaceae bacterium
AACACTCATAGCCCCTCTCAATTGTCAACTAATAATTGATGCGTTTGTCCTAATAATTATATAAATAGTTCTTGAGCTTCACTCATGACAAAAGTACAATTTGTGAGGGAGAAGAATATGAAAAAAATATTGTCTATGTCTATTATTGTATTGGCAGTAAGCCTATTTACTGGATGTATTGATGTTATTCAAGTTGTTTCAATTAAAAATGGCACTATTCACACCTCAGTTCGCTACTCATTGCAAAAAGCAATCTTTGAACTAGGAGCATCTTTTTCAGGAGAAGAGATAGATTATGATGAAATGTTAGAGATTGGAGATGATACCTTTGCTCAAATTGGAGGCGTTTCTGGAGAAGTAAAGAAATATGAAACACCCTATGATATTGGAGCTGAGATAACATTTATAGGAGATCAAAGAACGCTCACTTCGATGTTAGAGGATGAAGTAGAGTTCATTCCAATTAAGAAAAATAATGCATACTATATTGAGATTCCTCTATTAGGAGAATCTGGTGAAGATGTAGATGAGAATGAATTAGGATTCTTAGGGAGCTCTAAATATCGCCTCGTAGTAAGTCTTAGTGATGATTTAAGAAATATATCTAAAGCTGATATCACGCTGCATCTTTCAAATGGTTTCAATTCGTTATTAACTACAGAAAGTGGCATCTCAATTTCTACAATAGGTTCTATTATGATGATAGAAATCCCTATGTCAGTGCTATTTATAGATGAAGGGGAAATCATTGTAAAACTATCTTAAAAGTACGTGTACAATGAGCACTGAAGGTACGAAAAGACTACTCCTACATGCAAAAAGATGTATATAGGTGTACATTGCGACTACTCAAACTACCCCTTTCCTCTTTTCATGCACGGACATCTTTTATTGAAATAACTCTTTTCACCAGATGTTGAGTGCCACTTAAACAGCCTCTCTATCGATTCTCCTCTAGGGATTTCAATATGGCATCACTTGGCACTATAGTGTTTCTCTCATATACATGCTTTCATTGGAACATGGAGCAAAGAAAGAGGAAATATATTATTGTCAACAAACAAAAAGGTCGAAAGGATGCATAACTTACACCTTTTTGATCCCTTTTCCTCCTATTTTTCAATTGTGTTTGGAAGTCTTTTTACTCCCATATAAAAAGCAACAAGGACTGCATCTTCTGCTCCTGTACTCTGTCCAAAATGCCAAGTGTTGACTACCTCTACGATAGGATCCCCTTCTCTAAACACGGATTTCTTACCATGCTCCGTTTCTACAGAGAGTTCTCCACTTAGCATATATGCAACAAGAGGAATTGGATGAGTATGAACAGCCAATTTTACTCCTGAAGGAACGGTAATTTTTAAAATACTCACCTCGGGTGTACCATAGGGGTACCAACCAATTGGCTCTCCATCCCATGAAGAGGTTGTAACTAGGAGGGTTTCAACACTTGCTTTTTCATATGCTGCAGAAAACAATCCTGTGATAAAGAAACATAAGAGTAAAAGAAAGATGATTCCCTTTTTCATAGACTCACTCGCAAAGAAGTACGCTTTGCCTTCTCCTTATATAATTAGTAATAATGGTTCACCCACCACCTACTACAGTAATTTATACAGAGGGGAAAGAGCAAGAAAAAAAGAAAAAACATACACAATTGGTTCAAACAAGAATGAACACCTTACTATATAATAATAGCTCAATAATATATTTTTTATGCTACTATATATAAAAAGAGGTGTTATTATGCCATTCATTCTTGTTCGTGGTGATATCACAAAGGTACAAGTTGATGCTATAGTCAATGCAGCTAATTCGCAATTACTAGAAGGTGGTGGAGTCTGTGGTGCTATCTTTCAAGCAGCTGGCTCTTCTCAATTGGAACAATCCTGTGCTCTTCTTGCCCCTGTTCCCACAGGAGATGTTGCCATCACTCCAGGATTTAACCTCCCCTCCAGATATATTATTCATGCAGTTGGCCCCATCTGGCAGGGAGGAGGAGATGGAGAAGATTTCCTTTTAGCATCATGTTATACACGTTCTCTCTATCTAGCAAAAGAAAAGGGGTTATCCTCAATAGCGTTTCCCCTCATTTCTGCTGGAATCTATGGGTACCCAAAAGACCGAGCTTACCACATAGCGGTCTCTGCAATTTTAGAATTTCTTGAAGTACACGAAATGAAGGTTATTCTAGTTCTTTTTGATGATTCTTTCATAGTTAAAGCGAAAGCAGATAAAGAACTAGAAGCATACATAGAACAGCATCAACACTCCATTAATGAAGAAATAACAATACATGCATCAATGGAACCCTCCACAATCTATCAATCTTCTTTAGAACAGATTGACAAAAAAGTCTTGAGCGTAGAAGAATCTTTCTCATCAAAACTATTTCGTTTTATTGAAGAGAAAAAACTTGATGAAGTAAAAGTCTACAAAAGAGCTAATATAGATAGGAAGCACTTTTCAAAAATCAGAAGTAATGACTCCTACCAACCAAGTAAAATGAGAGTCTTTGCTTTCGCTATTTCACTATGCTTATGTGTAGAAGAGACGAAAGAGCTCCTCATGAGCGCAGGTTACTCACTCAGCCAGAGTTACCTTTTTGATATCATCATAGAGTACTTCTTGCAAAAGGAACTCTATGATATTCATGCCATCAATGAATTCCTTTTCTCATACAACCAACCACTCATAGGAGGATAAATGTCGCCTCTATAGCGACCACTTTTGATTCACTGTTTTATATACTCCTAATAATATGGAAAAGAAAACAACAGAATTTGTATGTATCCTTGATAAAAGTGGTAGAATGTCGGGTCTTGAAAGCGATACTATTGGTGGATTTAATTCTCTCATAAAGAATCAGAAGAGAATAGACGGAGATGTGGTTGTTACCACTGTTCTTTTTGACACCCACCACACCACCTTTCATAACAGAATACCATTCAAAGAAGTGCCAGCAATGGCAGAAAAGGATTATGTTGCCCTTGGAGGAATAGCTCTATTAGATGCTGTTGGAACAACGATAGATCTACTAAGCAAAGAGATTACACAACAAGAAAATAAAGAGTATCCATCCGTCATTATGATTATCATCACAGATGGAGAGGAGAACTCAAGTACTGACTATTTACTAAAAAATATAAAAAAAGGATAGAATATTATGTAGAAGTGCATAACTTTGAATGTATCTTTCTTGGTGCTACTATTGACGCCTATCAAGTAGCCTAAAATCTTGGTATCTCTAAAGAGATGGCATCTTCTTTCCATGCAGAAGCAAGTGGAGTACAAATTAATTTCAATGCAATACATGAATCAGTGAGCCAATTTAGATCGAGTACTCGCATTGATACCTATTTGGAAGAAGAAGATTGAAAAAGACTTTAACCAAAGAGAAAAAGTGATGAATTCGTAAAAGATGTCAGGAGAGTTAACTACCCACTGTCTGTAATTTCTTCTTTAATTTTCTTATTGCCATATACTGTTTTAGCTTCTTTAGGGAGAAAGAGATTTCTTTGAAATAAGTTTCCATTATTTCAAGTCTCTCTTTTTCATACTCTGCTGATTTTTCAGCATCAAGTGGTTTAGTTAGGTATATAAAGCTCATGAGGTATTCACCTTGAACATCAACTTTTTTTCTTCGTAGCGTATTAATCCAAAACTCCCACTCCCCTATTTCTTTTTTTTCTTCAGGAAAGAGGGCACAAATATCTTTTTTGACAACAAGTGAATTAATTGGGATTGTATTATTCATAAGAAGGCGTTGATAAAACCCAAATATTGAATCATTAGCAATACCTAATTTTTCTGCCTTATCATCTCTAATATACATAGTGCCACATTGAACAGCATCTGCTTGTGAAACATGAAGTCTTTCAGCTGCTTTTTGCAGCCAACTCTCATGAATCTCTTGATGAGCTTCTACAAAAGTAACAACCTCTCCTGTAGCTTTTTTAAGGCCATAGTTTCGAGCTTTACTAACTGATGAGTTAGGAAGGTGATACATTTTTATTCTTTCATCTTCAATTTCTAGATGAGACTCACTTTTTCCATAATGTACCACGATGATTTCAATATTTTCATAGCTTTGATTAATGCATGAAGTGAGAGGGAGGGAGATGTCATCAACATCACAATTAATTGAGATAATAATAGAGAACAGTGTATGAGGAACATTAATATGCATAATTTTAATATACTCCATCTATTTGAAATTTGCAAATAAGGCAATTTCCACGTTAGAGGGGGACCTATTAAATTTTCCTAAAAAATAGTAACATAATATATACAAAAGAAATATATTAAAAGGTGAGTTAAGCGGATAAAGAGTATCTACATATAGAAAAAGTAATTCCTACTATAGTATGAGTCTAACACACCCACTTTGCCTTTATTAAAACACCTGTTCAACTAGTAGAAATACAATTCTTCTGCTTCATAGATCTACGCTTTAGAACCATGAAAAAAATAAAAACATTAGGAAAAAGATTATTTATTACTCTGGTGGTGCTCTATGCACTATATGTTGTTATCTCACTATTTGTTGTAGAAAAAATATGGCAACAGCCCAAACATATTGCATCCTCTTCTGTGATTGATGCTCCTTCATCATCAGATAAATTTGCCCTCATTGAATCAGGTTCAGATGGTGCAAAAGTGCGACTTAGCCTTATAGAACAAGCAAAAGAAAGAATAGATGTTGCCTACTACACATTAACTGATGGCCATTATACAAGGGAATTCCTCTCAAATCTCATACTAGCAGCAGATAGAGGGGTAAAGGTGAGAATTTTATTAGATGGAGCAACACAAATAGCGTATATACGAGGTGAACTAAAAGAAATACTACAAGTCATGAATTCACATCCTTGTATTGATGTGAAATATTTTGAACCTCTACGCATACTCCATCCCTACAGATGGAATTATAGACTTCATGAAAAGCTTATGGTGTTTGACAATAACTATGCATTAATTGGGGGAAGAAATATTGGCGATAAATATTATCTTGAAGATGAAGTAAAAGAGAGGTTTGTGAAAGATAGAGATGTTCTATTTTACAATGAATCAATGATGAGCATCATCCAAGATATTCTCAATTATTATGAAGAATTATGGACATACAAATATACAAAAAATATGAAAAACACGATCCCATCAAAAAGAATGAAAGAGGGTGTAAAGATTTTACAAAGTATGCAGGGGAGAACTAAAGATAGGGTAGATGTTAAGAGACTGCCCCTTAGGTGGCATGAAGCTGAAACATCTCTGTTTATTCATAACGATATAGGATATAAAAATAGGAATCCAATTTGTTTACAAACATTACTTGAATATGCTTCTTGTGCCAAAAAGTCAATGTTTCTACAAAGTCCTTATGTTATTCCATCAAAACAGATGAAATATTATCTAGATCAATATGAGATAGATCTTTTAAAGGCAACTATACTCACAAACTCCCTCTATTCTAGCCCGAACCCTATTG
>CAYVRR010000115.1:0-5465 GCA_964453215.1 uncultured Spirochaetaceae bacterium
GTAAAAGAGTACGTAGCCTCTTTATAACCGTCATATTGTACTCTATCGAAAATTCTTACCTTCTTTTGCTTCTTCTAAGGTGTGTTTTCCTCATCTTATATTCACCCCCCTTACCTTGATGATTTCTTGAGAGTTCACCAATATCAAAGGTTGATGAGTACCTAGTAGGTATAGGTATAGGTATTCATCGTCTCTTTCAATGTAGAAAGAGTCTCTTCTAATCAATGCTTTTGTTGAAAAGAAGTTTTAGCATGTATTCATATTCATCAGTAGTACGAGCCATGAAAATACTGTTAAAAAAAGAGTTGGTTCTACATCTTCATATGCATCAAACTTTTTTAAAAATGTCATTAAATTTCTTCTTGGTTTATATAACTCTCATAATCTTCTTACAATCGAGAGTGCTTTTTTTGTTCCATTTGAATCAATGAGCATATCAAGGAGTGCACTTATTTGTAAATAAGATCTGTTATTGGCAGGTTTCCTTGCAATCGCTAAGATGAGTAATTCAAATGTATCATGAACCTCTTTTGGGTACTCTTTATAGAGTTCTTTATATAAGGGGATAAGATATCCTGGGTATTTTTTTATAAGAGGGAGTAATTCTTCTATTTTGTTCTCTTCTTTGCAAATTGTTACATACATTTCACGAAATGCTTTACGCTAAGCCCTCTGCCAAGACAGATAACAAAAATATAAAGAATATTTATGCTATCTGTTTATCGCTTTCCTTAGCTAATCATTCAAATATAATCTTCTCATCATTGGCAGCTAGGCCTGAAAGAAAAATAAACACAACATTCACAAATTAGGAAAAAATATGTAGCAATTGAGTTCCACAAAATTGATGAACTGTACATATTTATCTGCTATACTCATATGTATTGAATGAAGCAACTATGAGTACTTAAGAAACTTTAGTGTACCCAGTAGTGATATTTCATACATAACATGTGTACTTGAGTAAATTATAGCAGAAACAGTATGAACAATGGTAAAGCGAAAGATGATTGTGAGAAAAGGTTATGAATTTTTGTCCATAGAATGCAATTATTGAAAGTATTGGATATTCTATTGAAGAGCTAATCAGCAAGATTATTACTACTTTATCATACATCAACTATACAATGCAGATAGCGAAAATAGGAGTGGAGTATATGGGTATACTTATTAGTAGCGTAAGAGTGCATGGATTTAGAGGATTAGAAAATATTGAAGTACCTCTCGAAAAATTCACAATTTTGACTGGCATGAACAATACGGGTAAAACATCCTTTTTACGTGCTATGCAGTTAGCATTAAGTAACAGACACAATACAGCGTCAGAAGATTTCTATATACACCACAATGATATTTTCCAGAAAATTATTATTGATATTCTTATCGTCCCAGTCAACAAGGCTGGGAATCAAATAAACGATTTCCCTCCAGAATGGGAAATATTATTTACTTTGGATAGAATAAGAACAGATGGTGAAAAATCTTTTGTCCCAGTAAGGACAGTGATACAATACGACCCGCTAAATAGCTGGGCTAGATCTGAAAAATCTATATTAAATTCGTGGCCCGATTTCTTTGAAAATGGTCTCTTTTGGTATGAAGCTAATAGTGGGAAAAAAAATAGCTTCTCGTTTGATGAAATCCCCTTGTACTTCATGGATGCCCAAAGAGATATCATAGATGATATTCGACAAAAAAATTCATTTCTTGGCAAGATGATTTCAAAAATAGATTACCCACCACAAGAGATAAAAAAACTTGAAGAGCAGATTAAAGGACTCAATGAAAGAGCTGTAAGCAGTAGTAAGATTCTCACTACTATTAAAGAATCCCTCTCTGAATTAAATTCAGCAATGGATTCTAGTTCAAATGGAGTTGAAATTACCCCTTTTACTAAAAACCTCAGAGATTTAAATAAGGGACTTTCAATAAACTACTACAATGATAAAGAAGATAGTTTTTCAATGGAATACCATGGAATGGGAACAAGAAGTTGGTCTTCTATTTTATCTTTAAAATCATTTATTACTACATTTGAATCTCATTTAAAGACAAAGGATTCAGTATTTTTCCCTATCACCGTTATAGAAGAACCAGAATCTCATCTTCATCCAAATGCCCAAAAGAGGGTCTATGCACAAATTGAGAGTTTTCCTGGACAAAAGATAATATCAACACACTCTCCCTATATAGCAGGGTGTGCTAAACTAAGTCAAATTCGGCATCTATATAAGAAAGATAAATTGATGTGTGGAACAATGGATACTAAAAAACTATCCAGAGAAGATACAAGAAAAATTGAAAGAATGGTGATTAAATCGAGAGGAGAAATACTTTTCTCTAAAGTTCTGGTACTATTTGAAGGAGAGACAGAAGAACAAGCTCTGCCAATTTTAGCTGAGCATTATTTTAACATGTCGCCTTATGCTAAGGGTATTGATTTTATAGGAATAGGAGGCTCTGGTAATTATGGACCTTTTCTTCATTTTGCAGAATCTTTCAAAATTCCATGGGTTATATTAAGTGATGCAGAAGATAATACAATGAAAAATGTAACAAAAGCAGTAGAGAAGTTAACTAATGGGTTTGAAGGTAACAAAAGCAATGTGTTTTTTCTAAACACTTGTACCAATTTTGAGAGCTACCTCATAGAGTCAGGATATACTGATGAAATTTTATCAGCACTTACACACTTACACGGCGCATCATATTTTGATGAATATATTAGAGACAATAATGGTACAAAGTCTAAGAAGACATTAAAAACAGGTAAAACTTGTCCGAGTTGTGGCAAAGATATTGTAGAACCAATTTTAAGATCTTATGAAGGAGATGACGGAATCAAAGATGCACTATATGATTGTATGACATCACTAAAAACTCAATTTGGACCTGTTGTAGCTGAAAAAATCGTACATAGTGATAAAGGGCTACCACCAAAATTTATTGAATTGTTTGACCGTATTTCATCGATTCTTGGAGAAACAAAGGATACAAAGAATGAATAAAGTACAATTGTCACAAAAACAGAAGGAAATAGTCTTTTCTGAGGCTTGCCCAATATATGTTAATGCTAGTGCTGGAAGTGGGAAAACAAGAGTGTTAACTGAAAGAGTGAGATATTCATTAGAAACCTCCAATAAAAAGGTATTAGCACTTACTTTCACCAATAAAGCTGGAGAAGAAATAAAAGAAAGACTCTCTGATATTGAAGACATTGAAAAAAGAACGTTTATTGGAACATTTCATAGTTTTTGTCAGTCTATTATCGAAAACTATGGCTCTTTAATTGGATTAAGTAACACTCCTCACATTTTTGAAGATGAAAATGACCGACTCCAGCTTATAGAAGAATCGATTAACCAAACGCCTTCTTATGCAATCACCTATTCAAAAAAGAGTGATAAAGATAAGAAAAACTTTAAGTATAAAGCATTAACACTCTTTGCCAAAATTAAACGAGAATTAATTGATGAAAACAATATACACGAACACATCGAAGATTCTGATTTGGTTCTTCTTTACAGAAATTACCAAGAGATTCTCAAAGCACAAAATGCAATAGATTATGATGATTTACTCCTATATGCGGCTAACATACTTAACAATTACCCCAAAGTTTCAGCACTGTACCGAAGAAGTTTTAGTGCAATCTGTGTTGATGAAGCCCAAGATTTAAATAATGCTCAATATCAATTACTGAGGCTCATCACAAAAAATGAATTTAGAAATATTATGATGGTTGGAGATCCAAATCAAGCGATATATCATTTTAATGGGTCTTCAAGTGACTATATGAGTAAATATTTTTTAAAAGATTATGATCCCGTTAAACCTATTACACTAACTGAAAATTTTCGCTCTTCAAGGTCAGTACAAGAAGCTGCAAGAAAAATAATTCCAGGAGCAGAACATATTGAAGGAACAGTAAAAAAGGGAGAATTCTCATTAATTAGTTGTTCAGATGAATATGAAGAAGCCGCATGGATAGTAGAAAAAATAGATGATTTGATAAAAATGAAAACGCACCCTGATATTGAGGGAGATATTACTTACAAGAAGATAGCTGTTTTGGCAAGGAATAAGTACTTATTTGCACCACTAGAAGGTATCTTAATTGAAGAACAAATCCCCTACTATTATAAAATGACTCTAGGTCCTATTAAGTTTGAATCAGAACTTATGACAATATTTGATTTAGGATTGAAAATTCGACTTAACCCAAGTGATGAATTACATAGAAAAAGGTTAATAAAATTAGTTAGAAATAACAAAACAGAAAGTAAAAACCTTCTAGAGATAGTTGAAAAAACTCTCGACAAAGATGCACAAGCAGTATTACGAACAGCATTAAATCTGCATGATGATGGCAGCAATATAGTAGGTCTTATGCATGAATTGAAGCAAAAAGTTGTATTAGAAGAAGTAAATGAGAAAAAATTGTTTTTTAACGATGTCGATGAATTCATTAAACACTGGCATAACTATGCCAAACAAACAGATAATAAAGACTTGCAACAATTTAAAAACTCAATGGCTCTTGGAAAGACACAACCTTTCTTAGATCCTCATGGAGTAACTCTTAGCACTGTTCATACAATGAAAGGACAAGAATTTGATATTGTGTTCATCCTTGGTTTAGATGATGAAACCTTTCCAGATTATAGAGCGCTTCAAGGAGATAGTATAGAATTAACACAAGAGAGAAACAACTTGTATGTTGCTTTCACTCGTTCAAAAAGAATTCTTTATGCAACATGGCCAGCATCTAGAGAAATGCCTTGGGGAGAAAGAAAGATTCGCTATAGATCCCGCTTATTAGATAATTTTGATGAAAATGATATTGTATTGTAATCTACATAGCTATGAAGAGTTCTCCCTACCTAACCTACCATTAAGCATTTTATCGATTATTAAATATTCCTATAGTTATTATGTTTCTTGAATTCTCTTGGAATATTGATGCAATTATTAGACAATATTTCTGAGTTGTTGTGATACCTGTAGTGTTTTAGAATCACCCTGTTTAGTATTTCTACAGGTGTGTCTCCCACTCTTATATTCACCACCCTTACCTTCATGATTTCTTGAGAGTTCACCAATACCAATGATTGATGAGTACCTAGTAGGTATAGGTATTCATCATCTCGTTACATGTAGAAGGAGCATCTTCTAATCCAGCTTTTGTTGAAAAGAAGTTTTAGCATATATATTCATCAGTAGTATGAGCTATGAATGTACTGTTAACAAAACTGAATCTTCATTACAATCATTAAACAATCTTTTATTTATTTACCCCAAGTTTTAATCAATGGAAGTTTTAGGTTTGTTGATTATTTCCTTAGTACTACAATTAGTGCTAAGATTAGAAGTTGATCGAGCAACTCTAAGGAATATTAACTCTCATGATATAAACCGATACTTCGTGCTAGGACCTCTGCCAACCATCTCTATAATCCCCTCTT
>CAYVRR010000116.1:0-5382 GCA_964453215.1 uncultured Spirochaetaceae bacterium
TGCTTTGCTTGTTTTATAATCTCTTTTGAAGTAAGGCCAAATCTTTCTTGAAGATATTCTTGTGTACCTACTTCTCCAAACAAATCTAGCACTCCAACTCTCTTTAAGTGAGTTGGGTAGTTCTCTGACAATAATTCTGCTACAGCACCACCAAGACCACCATTCACTTGCCCATTTTCACAAGTAACAATAGCGTGAGTTTTCTTTGCATATGTTAATACAAGTTCTTTATCAAGAGGTTTGATGGTATGCATATCAATTACAGCGGCTTTAATACCTTCTTTGAGTAGTTCTTTTGCAGCAACCAGTGCTTCACTCACCATCACCATTCCAGTTGCTATGAGGGTAACATCAGTGCCATCTTGAATCACGATTCCTTTACCTAACGTAAACTCTTGATCAACTGGATAAATATTCACAGCTCCTTTGCGGTGTAATCGCATATATGAAGAACCATGATGTTCATATAAAAGTTTTGTGATTGCATGGACTGAGACCGTATCACTTGGTTCAACTACGACTACATTTGGTATTACTCGTGTGAGAGTGATATCACAAAAAGGCATGTGAGTACCACCATTAAACTTAGCTGTTACTCCCGGATCTGTTCCCACAAGCTTTACATTTTGCTTAGCATAGTTGGCACTTAAAAAGAATTGATCATATGCCCTACGAGTTGCAAAGCATCCAAAGGTATTAGCAAATGGAATAAATCCTTGAGAGCTAAGCCCAGAAGCTACAGAAACCATATTTGCTTCTGCAACCCCAACATTAATAAATCGTTCAGGGTATGTTTGGCTAAAACTTTTCGTACCAGAAGCACTCATTAAATCTGCTTCTAAAACAACAACTTTTTCATCTTTTGCAGCCAAATCAATAAGAGTATCTGCATATACGGCTCTCATATCTTTATATGAATGTAAATCGTTCATAATTATCGCCCTCCCTTTGCTGATTCTTTCTTTAGATGCTCTATTGCTTCTAATGCTTTATCATAACTAAATTCCATATTATGGGATGAAGGTGATCCCTCTCCTGGAGCAAATCCTTTTGCTTTAATAGTATGACAAATTACCATACTAGGAGCATCTGTAACTTTTCTTGCCTCTTGAGCTGCTTTTATTATTGCTTCAATATCATGCCCATCTACTTCTTGTACATGCCAACCAAATCCTTTCCATTTTGTACTTAAATCGTCGATATTCATAACATCGGAAGTTTTTCCATCTATCTGCATTTTGTTATAGTCCAAAAATGCTGTCACATGGTCTAATTTATAGTGAGAAGCAAACATAGCAGATTCCCAAATAATTCCCTCTTGAGATTCGCCATCCCCTATAATTACATAGGTTCGAGCATTATTTTTCTTTAATCTATCTGCAAATGCAATTCCCATTGCTGAAGCAAAACCAAGCCCTAGCGAGCCAGTCGTAAAATCGATTCCTGGGGTGAGGTTCATATCACAATGGCTAGGAAGGCGTGTACCCCCTTGATTGAGGGTGTGTAACCACTCTTTAGGGAAATATCCTTTGTCAGCTAATACTGAATATAGAGATGGCCCTGCATGCCCTTTTGAAAGAATAAATTTGTCTCTATTTTCCTTTTTAGGTTCATTTACATCAACATTTTCCATAATATGATAGTGCAATGCAGTCAATATCTCAATAATTGACATTGCACCACCAATATGGCCAACTCCAAGATATCCTATCTGATCAATTGTAAGAATTCGTATCTCTTGCGCTTTCTCATATAAAAAATCTTTCTTCTGCTTATCCATAGCTCCTCCTAGTACATTCTAAAACCTTCAAAATTATTTATCAGGTGTGTATAACGCGTGGTATTGTGACGCAGCCATCCATCATAAACAAAATGGTTGCTTCATTTCCTTTTTTTTCAATAAGATTATTAATTGTCTCTTGTATAGATGTAATTGGTATCATAAACATATCTTTCACATCTTGCTCTGCCAATTCACTATATAAATAGACCTCATGATGTTTAAATATCTCAGCCATTTTATATGCTTTGTGGTACCCTAACTTATACCCATCTTCTATATGGGTGAACACATTATCTAAAGTAGGAGAAGATTTTAAAAGATCTACAAAGGCTTTTTCTCCCATCCCATCACGACAAGAAGACACCAATAGTATTGCACCATCTTCTTTTACAGCGCCTTTTGCATTATCAAGTGCTTTCTGACTTTGATACAAATCAATATCCATAGGATGAGCTGCAACAGTTACTACGATATCTGCTTTATTTGGGATAGGGACAACAAAGACTTCATGTGCTTTATCAATAGCTGCATAAAATGACTCTATGATATCTCCACTTGTAACAGCATAGAGCTCATGATTTCGATCAAGGACAGTATTAATTGTATAAATGTTGTTATTAATAAGATTAAGGGCATCTATCATATCGGTGTGAACAGGATTATTCTCTAACTGTAATGACTTTGCATTTGTATCTAGGGCATGTTTGTGATTCATTTCTATAGTTTTAAATGATGCAACACCTGGAAGAAGACCTTTCCTTCCTCCCGTATACCCAGCAAAGTAATGAGGCTCAACTGAACCAATAACTAAAATATTTGGACTATCTACTACTTTTTTATTAAGAAATAACTCAGTATTATTCTCACTCGTCCCTAAATATACCATCATAGATTCATCACGAGCATCATGTGAATAGACTCGATCTTTTATTCTTTCATATAAAGAGCCAAAAATATACAAATATTCATCCCTAGTTGGCTCACGGTGAATTCCTGTAGCTATGATAAAAGAAGCATTCCTTGCAATGAGTGTATCTCCAATCTCTTCTAGTATTGTACGAGTAGGTGTTGGTCTAGTTCCATCATTTACAATTACAATAAGATCTCCATCCTGTTGCAAAAAGGTATCAAAATTATTCCCACCGACTGGATTCATCAATGAATGCTTAATCATTTGTGAACTATTTAATTGAGAAATTACATCATTGGGATAATAAACGCCCATAACATGACTAGTGGGGAGTGTTATTGGAATATCTTTATCTAAATATGGAATAACAATTTCTATATTTTTCATGACTTACCCTACTTGGCCTCTTCTAAAGCGACTAAAAGAGGAAGTTTCTTTCCTGAAAGGAAACGAACCATAGCGCCACCTGCTGTGCAGATATAATCAAAATCTTCTAACTTACAAAACTTTGTTGCGGCCATGACACTATCACCTCCTCCAACTACACTATATCCTGAAGAACTCGCTATTGCTCTCCATACCATCTTGGTCCCTATTTCAAACAGTGGGGACTCGAACTTGCCAGAGGGCCCATTAACAAACAATGTTCCAGCTCCTTTAATAATTTCGGTAAAAAGTTTAATACTCTTTGTACCTATATCTAAAAAGAGTTCATCAGCTGGTAAAGATTCAATGTCAAGCTCCTCTCTTTCACCCATTTTTTCAAATGCTAAATCAATGGGAGAAACAATAGAGTTAGGATAAGAAGCTAGAAGCACCTTTGCTTGATCAACATACTTAAGCATTGATCGCTGTTTTAAAAATGAATTAACTTGTAAGCCAAGGTCATACCCTTTAGCGAGTAAAAATATTTCTCCGGTTACTCCTGCTACAATAATAGTATCTGCAGAGCCATCTTTTAATACTTTTTCCATCATTCCAAAAGCATCAGATATCTTTGCTCCACCTAACACAAATACAGAAGGTTTATTGGGGCTTTTCATCACTCTAGTAAGGGCTTGGACTTCTTTGAACAATAGAGGGCCTGCGACAGATGGGAGAAGATACTGAAAAGCTACCATACTAGGAGCACTTCTGTGGGCTGCAGAGAAGGCTTCATTTACATAGAGATCAAATAGTGGAGCCAAAGAGCGAACAAGGTACGTATCTTTCATTTGCTGAGGAGTTAGGGGAACTACTTCTTCAAATATAGAGATTTCTTCACTAAGGTAACGAACATTACCAAGAAGGACTGCTTCTCCTTCTTTCAAATCTACTATTTTTTTTATGGCAGCTGGTCCACACACATCATCAATATAGGAGATAGAAGAGCCCACTACTTTAGATAAAACAGTAGCATGTTCTTCCATAGAGATAAGATTTTGATAATCTAAATTATCACCTTGATGAGCAAGAATAGCGACTTTAGCGCCATTATCTAAAAGATATTTGACAGTGGGTCCAGATTGTACAATTCTATTGTCATTTAGAATCTTTTTACTCACCGGATCAACCGGTGAGTTTATATCTAATCTTAACAACACTCTTTTTCCTTTCACATCAATAGTATCTAATGATTTAAATGGAAGGGTTGTGTTCATCGTATTATCCTTTCATGTTGAGGTTCACATTAGTTTCATGTGTTCCCTCTTCTCGAGTCATTTGCATCTTAAGAGCTGCTCTTATTGCATCAATATTTTCAGGTATTACTACTGCTTCTTGAGGGATATTGATAGCAAACATCCAATCGTCTCCTGATTGAACAATAGATTCTTCCCATACAGCAATTTCATACATATCACCGCGAGGATTTCCCAAATCTCTTGCATATTTAAAGAGCGAAGCATTACCTAAAAATCCATCACTGAGTCGAACTAAACGAATTCTAGGATGAGATTCAAAGAGATCAATTAAATCTTTTTTTGTTAAAGTTTTTTTTGTGCTTACTAAAGGGGTAATGATATGTCCATGAGTAACTGGTGTGTGAACGAGTATACCAGTTGCTGCGATGTGAGGCATAATTGTCATAAGGTCTAATGCTTGATGGCTTGGTGCTGCTTCTACTTGAAGAGCGTTTGTTAATCCTCTGTGGTAATCACCTGGGTCTGAAACTCTTCTAATAATTGTCATGGCAGTTTTTGTGACACCGAACTCTCTATCGATACAATCAATTGCACGAATTAACCCAGTAGTATTACAACTTGTGAGTTTTAGATAATCTGCTCCAAGTCCTTTCTCATAGTTTGCGTATCCATGAAAAAACACATCTGCTACACTATCTTTCTCTCCACCTTGGAATACTGCTTTCGTATTATATTTTTGGTAAAGTTCTTTATTTTTTGCTCCTATTCCTGCACTTGTTGCATCGAGCATAATGTCTACTTCTTGAACGAGGTCTTCTAATGTACCACTTACTGGAATACCTCTATCGGTAAGCAAATTCTTTTTTTCTGGCACAGCAGTAAAGAGTTTATAAGGCATTCCCTTTTCAAATAATGCTTGAACTGGAAGTGTTGGCGCAACATCTGCAACTCCTACTAATTCCATATCTTTTTGCAAAGCAACACCATCTGCAAGTCTTTGGCCTATTACACCATATCCTGCAACTCCTACTTTTATTTTTTTCATTTCAAGCCTCCCATAAGGTTTT
>CAYVRR010000117.1:0-5317 GCA_964453215.1 uncultured Spirochaetaceae bacterium
AGGGTGCAGAACACGTAAGGTTGATTTCCCTACACACCCCGAGTTTAAATCGTGTAAGCGATGTATTTGAATTGTTTAGTCCCTAAAGTAATACAAGATATATTCCTATCTTTCCTCATCAAACGAAGAGTTGTAACTCAATCTACCCCTATGTTATAGAGGAAAAATTTCGGCATAAGATTACTTCAAAGTAGACTATTTTTGAAGAAAAAGAAAACAAGACAATATGATGAGATAGATATGCTAATGTCAAATCTGATCTTCATCAATCTCTTCTAAAGTCACTTAATGCGACATGCCAAGTGAGGTACACACCAGATTTACTTTCTGCGTTGACATTAAAATACCCTCGTGTTCCAAAAATTCCTTTTTTTGTTACATTTACACGGCCTTGATAATGATTCGCACCAACTTCTTCCAATTGGTATGAATCAACTATATATTTCTCTCCTACAGCAGAATCTATAGCCAAGAGATGAGGTTCGCCAAGCATGACCCCTGCAACACCCGCAGCAATACCACCTGTAACCGCTAGCGTTGTACCCAATGCACCAAGTACTTTTTGACCTGTTGTTTTATTTAATCGATTTAAATTATCTACGGCATCACTATCACCTAATTCTGCAGCTCGATGATACCAACTTTTTGCTTTATCTTTATCTCGTGGTACACCATCCCCATCCTCATATAGCTGAGCAAGACAATATGCTGCTGTCGATATTCCTTGGTCAGCGGCAAGCTTAAACAGACGAGCAGCCTGAACACTATTCTGCTCAATGCCTTTCCCATCTCGTAGTAGCGCACCAAGGGACAGCTGAGCAAAAGCATTGCCTTGGTCAGCTGCTTCTTGGTACCAAGCGGCGGCCTTTTGGCAATCTTGCTGAACTCCTTTACCCTCTTCATATAAACTACCAAATGATGATTGAGCATGAACATTGCCCTGCTCAGCTGCCTTCCAAAACCAACTAATAGCCTCTTGATAATCTTGAGAAACTCCGTTTCCTTCTAAATACAAACTACCAAGAGAGTGTTGCGCTGTAGCATTACCCTGTTCAGCTGCCTTCCGATACCAGATAGCAGCCTCTTGGAAATTCTGAGAAACTCCTTCTCCCTCTTCATAAAAAAAGCCTAAAAACCATTGTGCCACAACATGGTCTTGTTCAGCTGCCTTCCGATACCATCTAGCGGCCTCTTGAGAATCCTGGGAAACTCCTTTTCCCTCTCTGTACAAATTACCGAGAGAATATTGTGCATCTGCATCACCTTGCTCCGCAGCCTGTTGATACCAATTAGCAGCTTTTCTCAAATCCTGGGAGACTCCATTTCCCATTTCAAACAATGAACCTAACGCATTCTGAGAGATGGCAAGCCCTTGATCAGCTGCTTTCTTGTACCAATAAAAAGCTTTGGAGTAATCTTGTGCTACTCCTTCTCCATCATGATACTTAACAGCAAGATTATTTTGTGCTGGTGTATGGCCTTGCTCAGCTGCTTTTTCAAACCAATTAGATGCCTCAGCATAATCTTTAGGAACTCCGTTTCCATCATTATATAAAAGGCCCAATGAAAATTGAGCATCCATATCACCTTGTTCAGCCGCCTTCAAAAACCATTTTCTAGCTTCTATGTAATCTTGATTGACACCTTTGCCCTCTTCATACAACTCACCTAGTTCATTTTGGGCATAAGCATCACCTTGCTCAGCTGCCTTTCGGTACCAAGTAGCGGCCTCTTGATAATCTTCAGGAACTCCGTTTCCATTCATGTAGAATCGTGCTAGTGAAAGCTGTCCATCCACTTCACCTTGCTCAGCTGCCTTCAGAAACCATTTTCTTGCTTCTAAGTAATCTTGTTTGACGCCTTCACCTTCTTCATAGAGTTCACCTAGTTGGCTTTGAGCAAAAGCATCACCTTGCTCAGCTGCTAATTTACTCCAATAGAAAGCTTTCTCACTGTTCTGCTCGACACCTTTACCATGACGATAGAAAACTCCAATAAGTGATTGAGCCTCACCATCCCCTTCTTCGGCTGCTAAAAGAAACCATTTAAAAGCTTCATGTTCATTTTTCTCTACACCTTGTCCTTGGTAGTAACATACTCCGATCATAGACTGGATTTCTGCTGAGTGTTCTCGCTTCTCCAATTCAATCAATTTAGGAAATACAGTATCGTACTCTCCAGCTTCAAACTCCTTCATTACAGATTCAAAACTTATCTTCTCTTCATTCTGGTCTAAAAGAAGTTTTCGATTTTGTAAACATTCCAGGATAAAATCAAATGGTTTTAAAGATAGGGTAGGAACAACTCCAAGCTCATTAATCACATACTTCTTGAGCATTGCTTCTGCCACCTTTTCATACGTACTACCAGAGACCTCTATTATTGTTTCTATTGTATCTTTATCGTCAGATATAAGCGTATTAACTCTTTGGAGAAGGCTGACGAAAGCAATATCATACTCTGCTAAATTAGAATCCATTGTCTTAGATTCATTTTTCATTGCATAGAGAAGCTCCGTACAAAGCTTTGGTTGCTCCAGTAAAGCACAATAAATATCTCTGTATGTAGTATGCGTAGCACCAAGAATCCCTATTTCTGCAAAAGCTCCTTTTAGGAGCAATAAATCATAAAGATCCCAATCTGCCCCTGTAATCTTTATGAAATCAGTGAGCAGACAAAGCAATCTTGTTGCAACTGATAAATCTTTATAAAGGACTCCATTGTACGACTGATATTCAATAGTATTTTTCCATTTGAGAAGATGAACGTTCTGCTCCAGCTTTTCAACTCGTTTATCAAGTTCAACAATTTTCAATTTTGCTGAATAGAATACTTTATTCACTGTCTTGATGAGCTCATTCATATCCAAGCTCAATTCCTGAATAGATTCATCATACATCGCAGTGACCATGTTCAATCTGTTACTTAACGTGGCGAGCAATTCAAATCCCATATAATTACGTTCAGCCATTTTTTGCAAAAGGAAAAAACTCGCTGCTGTAACTTTCTGCTCATCTTCTATGATGCTGACTGCAAGTTTTTGATTTTTACCTAAAACTGTATTCCAAACCCTAGAAAACGCATTCTGTGAAGCCATACTCTTTTGTCTTGCTGACTTTGATATAAGTGAGGTTACTAATCCCATAGCCGTCTGAGCTATTGTAACTTTATCATGCTCAATTGTTCCTAAGTAATTCTCAACAGAAGATGTCATCTGGCTATATTCATTATCCTGTAATACCGTCGCCAATTCATACATATCTCATTTCTCCTTGTTAAAAATATCTTCGCATTGACTAAGTAGATCCTTACGTTGGGTTCTTAGCATCTTTAGTTTTTTAGCTGAGTAAATTTGTTTGGCATCAAAATGTTGAAAACTTTCATGTATTTCATCTATTTTCTCATGAACAGTATCTTCATATCTAAAAGTATTTTTATAGCTACGTAAAAGAGTCATTGCATCAGTGTATCCATCAATCATTCTTTCCTGTATTTTTTTCTGATTGAAGTTCAAAGTTCCTGAAAAAAGATTCCCCGTATCCCGTTGAGGAACAATCTCAAGGAAGCGAGAACCAGGATAGGCATTCTGATCAATAACCGAAGATTGGGATAAATGTACAATTATAAAATTTCGGATACCCTCATCATACAAAGGCTTGATAGGGGTGTTGTCGATCAACCCCCCATCAAAATATTCTTGGTTCTCGATAGAATGGCTTTCGAATATAATTGGAATTGCAGAAGTAGCAAGCAATATCGATCTGATGGTCTCAGCACTTTGCGAGTTGAGATTGAAATAAGCTGCACTCAATGAACTTTTCTGAAAACATGTTGCATATGCCTTTACAGTGCTGTTCTGGATAGCGTTAAAATCAATTTCATACTCAATGAGTTTTTCAAGTTTTTTTCTTGAGAAAACACCATCACTTCTATTTTTACCAAAAAGACGCAGAGCAGAATCAGTGAGCGTTCCAGTAATGCCAAGCATCCCTAATCTTGCTACAAAGGTTCCGATTTTGTTAGGATCGATATTCATGACATCTTCATTCACAATAGAATTCCAAACACTGACAGCTTGATTCAATGCACCCATCGAAAAGAAACAAGCATTCAAAGCACCTACAGAAGTACCAGAAACATGCGAAATTGAAGATTCAACACCAATCTCCCGGAGAGCTTTCCACACCCCTATTTGGTATGAACCCTTCCCACCCCCTCCTGCAAAAACCAAGCCGATTGACTTTTCTCCTTGCCTGTTCAATATAACCCTTCCTGCATTGTTGAATGTGCCAAACGTATAGTAATGTCTCCCATACTCACTTTAATCCTGTGTATACTGGATTGATTTATGCAATTATGCAGGAAAGAAACCTGCAACCACCAGAGCTGGCCATTCTGCTTTGAATCCAAAATCACTGATCAGGGCAATAGCGATAATAGCTATGCATAACAAGACATAAGTTTTCAACCCTTGTTTAGCAGATTTTCGAATAACAGAAATCAATGCATAGATTGCAATAGCAGCCATAATTGCAAAAGTCCATAGTTGCCCTAAATCAAAAGTTAACGAAAGTTTAGTGTTTGCTAATCCAATAATTAATATACCTGGTGAGAAAAATACTAATACCACGATAAGTAACAAAATCATAAAATTACCCAAAGCATCACTCTTGTCTTTTTTATTTTGAGTGCCCATCGGTTCCTCCCAAGAAAATTGCTTATACTATAAAGTATACCATAGCTATCAGTGATAATATAGTTTATATTATCGAGATTACTCTTTGTAAATCCCATCAGCATATCAGCACATAATATCTTTGTGTAAACCAACATGAGCCAATTAGGGTGCTAACTTGATAAAGGTCATGGGATGTTCCAAGCAAACATTACTTCTTTGTTTCTATAAGCCTACGATAAACACAAAAGTAGAACCATACATCAGTTCATTTTTTTGACACGTAAGCTTTCAGCTTTAGGGTATCAACCTTGAACTCCTTCAGGTTTAGTGAAGAAGGCACTTTCACCTTCAGCTCCTGATAGAAATCCCTGACCTGCTTGTTCGGGACTTCAACAATCACCGTCCCATCCTTCTTCTTTGTGCACATGAGCGACTGGGTCTTCCCTATCAGCTTGCATGTGGAAATGCCAGGGTTTGAGAGCTTTTTCCTCAGCTGCAGCAAGGCGATGGTCGATATGATATCAGAGAGAATCTTTCCCCTGACGGTAAGATCCGACCATTTGGATAGCGGCAGCAGGTTCAAGTACTCCTTGCTGGTCTTGAACACTGTCTCGATCTGGGTCCTGCCAAAATAGTCAT
>CAYVRR010000118.1:0-5194 GCA_964453215.1 uncultured Spirochaetaceae bacterium
TATCGATTGACATTATTTATCCTTTCCGGTACATTCAGGGTGTATTTAAAAGATAAATTTTTATCGATTGAAATTGCGTCTATGAGGGAGCTAAATATGAAAATTGAACTATGTATGGGAAGTTCTTGCTTTGCAAGAGGAAATGCTTTGGTATTAGAAAAACTTGAATCCCTATTGTTAGATCAACCTGATATTGAAATAGAACTCACAGGCCACTTATGCCTTAGTGAATGCTCTGATGGGCCAAATATTAGAATAGATGGAACACTGTATCAGAGCCTAAAAGCAGAAGAGATAGTGAACATTGTTACACAAAACAGTGTAAATATATAAAAGGAGCTAAGATGTACACATACCCAATTTATACAGAAAAACGTGAATGCAGGGATTGTTATAAATGTGTAAGAGCTTGCCCCGTTAAAGCAATACGGGTAAAAGATGGTAGTGCTGTAGTGTGTCACGAACTTTGTATCTTTTGTGGTAAATGTGTTGGAGTGTGCCCAGCTCATGCTAAAAAGATTCGAGATGATGTTCCTCAAGCAAAAACATTAATACGTGCCAAAAAACGAACTTACGCCTCCTTAGCCCCCTCTTTTTCAGCAGAATTTCCAGGACAAGAGCAAGAAATTCTCGAAGCAATTATGAACTTAGGTTTTTCTGGGATATCAGAAACAGCTCTAGGTGCTGAAGCTGTTTCACATGCAGTTGATGAACTGCTTGATGATGAAAAAGCTCATTTTCCCCTCATCTCAACAGCTTGTCCTACAGTTGTTGAAGCAATACAAAAATATTACCCCACCTTAATACCTTCCTTAACTCCCCTTCATTCACCCCTTGGGGCCCACTCTCAACAACTTAGAAATACGTATGGAGATGATATTGGTATTGTTTTTATCGGTCCCTGTATCGCTAAGAAATTAGAAGCTGATAAAAATGAAGGACTTCCTGATGTTGCAATTACTTTTGGAGAACTAAAGAAATGGTTTAAAACAGAAGGGATAGATACAACAACCTTCAAGAAGAAAACAACCTTTGAATTTGACCTCTATGGAGGGCAGATGGATCCCCCTTTCATAGGGGAGAGTACTGAAATGAAACCAGTAGCCTTCATCCCAAGAGAAGCAACACAAACAGTTGGTTATGCTGTAGAAAGTGGAATGCTAGCAACATTAGCTCGTCACCCATCGCTTATACAAGAAGGAGCGAGTGTTTCTGGAACTCAAGAAGTGCTTGCAGCTCTAGATACATTAGTCGATCAAATCGCTATACCGAAAGATCACGTTCAAACAGTATCAATTCCCCCATTTTTTGAGTTTCTTAGCTGTACTGGAGGGTGCATCAATGGTCCTGGTTGTGCAAAAGAAGCAACTTCTCTTTTAAGAAGAATATCAAGCAATCACTATACTAAAAATAGAATTAAGACGATATCTGCTGATAAGAAAACCAATATACTCGCAATAACTACTAACGAAATACGGTGTAACTTCAATGTAGATGTTGAAAAAACTAAGAAAGAGAAAATAGTTCCAAAATTTGCAATTGAGCAAGCTCTCACTAAACTTGGTAAAGGGAAGGAGAGTGAACGATTGAATTGTGGAGGGTGTGGATACTCGAATTGTGAAGATTTTGCAGTGGCCTTTATTAATGGGATGGCAGAGGCTGAAATGTGCGTAACTAATATGAGAAAACAGGCACAAAGTAAAGTAGATGTACTTCTTAGAACCCTTCCTATGGGAGTTGTTATTGTTGATACCAAAATGAATATTATCGATTGTAATTCTCAATTCTTAAAAATGTTTTCATCAGTATCCTATAATGCAGGGGAGTATGAACTACAAAAAGTATCTGGGCTAAGAGTCGATTCTTTTATCGATGCAAATAGATATTTTTCTAGACAATTCTATCAAACAGCAGATTCTGAGCATATTACTCTCAATTTACCCAATTTTGTGGTAAAAGCAACATTCTTCACTATTGAACCTAAACGTCTCGTTGGAGCGCTCTTTCAAGATGTAACAAAAGTGGTACACCGTCGAGATGCTGTAATGAGAAGAGCTGAAGAAGTGATACAGAAAAACTTACAAAGTGTACAGCAAATTGCTTCACTACTTGGAGAAAATGCTGCTGATACAGAAATCATGCTCAGTTCAATGATTGACCTTTTTGATCAAGGACAAAAACCAGGAGCTGATACATTATGATAAAACCTAATTGTATTGTCGATGTTGATTTTGCTCAATTTTACAAAAAGAAGCACAGGATTGGTGGGGACGTATTCCTCTCCTCCCGTGATACAAATAAAACACGTATTGGATGTACCCTCTCTGATGGGTTGGGTAGTGGTATTAAAGCCAATGTGCTTGCTAATATTACAGCAAATATGGCTCAAAAACTCTCATTCAGCCCCCTTCAAGTGATAAAATCATCCGAAATCATTATGGACACCCTCCCTGTATGTAAAGAGAGAAAAATTAGTTATGCCACCTTCTCCATCGTCCAGATGGAACTCGATACACCAAATGAGGTGAAAACACGAATTATTGAATATGATAATCCAGAGAGTTTTCTTTTTGAAGGAACGAATCCTGTAGATATTGATAGGGAGATTATTGCACTTGGACGTGAAAGAGGTGGCAGACAAGAAGTTATTAAATATAGTGAATTAGTATTAAAAGATGGCAATAGATTAGTATTGATGACCGATGGTGTCTCTCAAGCAGGTATTGGAACAAGGGCTTATCCACTAGGGTGGAGGCCAGGTCCTTTACGTGAGTTTATTAGAAAAACAATTGTCGCAAACCCAGAAATTAGTTCAAGGGAACTTGCTAAAACAATTATTTTAAAAGCAAGAAGCCTTGATGGGGGAGCTCCTGGAGATGATATTACCTGTGCAGTAATTACAATTCGAGAACCTAGAGACCTTGTACTAGCATCTGGCCCCCCATTTCATAAAGAGACCGATAAAGAACTTGTTGAGAGAGTTATGAGTTTTAATGGGAAAAAGATTGTCTCGGGTGGTACAACAGCACAAATATTTTCAAGAGAGTTGCAACGTAAGGTTCATGTAGATTTAAAGAATTGGGATCGTGATATCCCACCAATCTCTACTATGGAGGGGTTAGACCTTGTTACAGAAGGGATGCTTACACTTAACAGAGCTGCTATTGAATTAGAAAATCGGGTCCCATTTGAAGAGATTACCTCATCTTCTGTAAGAAGATTTGTTGAATTGATTCTTAAATCTGACAGAATATTTTTCCTCGTTGGTACAAAAATAAATGAAGCTCATCAAGATCCAAACATCCCCGTTGAAATTGGGATACGTAGAAGTATTATTCATAGAATTCGGCAAGTACTTGAAACAACATACATGAAAGAGACCGAAGTCCATTATTTATAAATTGAAGGAGTGAAATATAGATGAAAAAAATGAAAGTGCAAGTGTGTACAGGAACTACCTGCTTTGTAATGGGTGGAGCAGATCTTCTTCTTTTAGAAGATGTCGTTATCGACCGTTGGGGTCAATACGGAGTAACAAGTGAAGTGTTTAATGAAAAAGTTGATTTTTCTGGACTTCCTTGCTCAGATGCTTGCCATGAACCAAATCAAAAACCCCCTTTTGTAATAATGGATGGAACACTGATAGCAGAGGCGACTATTGGAAAGGTTTTGGAACAATTAGAACCACATTTTTTTCCCAAAGAGAACAATGAAGAGATAGGGAGAGAGTAATGCTAACAAGAAATAATCAATTCACCTTTCTTAAACGAGAACTTGGCGTTTCGTTACTAGAGTTATATAAACATGGAGTACTTGAGCAAGAGATAGATACTCTTCCTATAAAGATGTTTCCACGAACTCAAAGTCACTTACGATGTTGTATCCACAAAGATAGAGCTATGATTCGTAGTAGATTAATCGCTTTAATGGGGTTTGATCCTCAAGAAGATGATGAAATTACTCCATTAAGCACATACGCAAAAAAGTCAGTAGAAACTAAGGGGCAACAAGAGACAATCCTTACAACAATACCTTTAGGGTGTAGTTCATGTTCACCTAATCATTATCAGGTAACAAACCTGTGTAAAGGGTGTCTTGCTCGCCCTTGTGTTACCAACTGTCCTAAAGATGCTGTAAAGATTGTTGCTGGAAGAGCTATTATTGATAACGATTTGTGTATCAACTGTGGAAAATGTCAACAATTATGTCCATTTCATGCAATTACATTGGTCTCTGTTCCGTGTGAAGAGGTATGCCCTGTTGGAGCTATAACAAAGAATGAATTTGGAGAAGCAGTGATCATTCAAGAAAAATGTATTGAATGTGGAGCCTGTTCACGAGCTTGTCCATTTGGGGCTATTACAGAAAGTAGTCAGATTATAGAAACGGCAGTGGCACTTAACTCAACTCAGCACGTTACTGCTATTATCGCTCCAGCAATTGAGGGGCAATTTCCAGGCTCTTTGAGTCAAATCATTACTAGTCTCTATGCCCTAGGGTTTGATGATGTTATGGAAGCTGCAGAAGGGGCAATTACTACAGCTGTGCATGAGACAGCAGAGATACGGGAGTTGGGGAAGGATACATTTTTAACAAGCTCTTGCTGCCCAGCTTACACTGCATGTGTTGATAAACACTTACCCTCTATTAAAGGGAATGTCTCTCATACAAAATCTCCACTTTCTTATGCTGCTGAAGCTGCAAAAGAAAGGGTTCCTGATACATATACTGTATTCATTGGTCCTTGTATTGCTAAAAAGAGGGAAGGGAAGAATGATCCTTTTGTTGATGCAGTGATTACTTTTGAAGAACTTGCTGCATTCTTTATCGCCTGGGATGTTGATGTACATGAACAACCTGAATCTGCTCTCCTACAAGATCTCCCTGTTCGGCAGTTTGCAGTCTCTGGTGGTGTAACAGCATCACTCGATGCGATGCTTTCACCAGAAGAGAAAGTTACCACCATGCAGATTAATGGACTCAATAAAAAGAGCCTTGCTCTTATGAGAACGTGGAGTAAAAGAGCCCCTGCAGCCCAATTCATAGAAGTTATGTGCTGTGAAGATGGCTGTATTGGAGGCCCTGCCTGTATATCAGATCCACGCCTTGTGAAAAAACGAGCTAGTTACTTTACAGCATAAGAAGAACATACCCTGAAGAATTAACACTCTTCAGGGTACATGTTTGTATCTCA
>CAYVRR010000119.1:0-5134 GCA_964453215.1 uncultured Spirochaetaceae bacterium
GAAGTAAATCCAGAGAACATATAGACCAGGGTTGTTACTTTCTTAACTTGAATACCAGACAGCTCTGCCGCCCGTTGATTACCTCCAATAGCGTAAATATGCCTTCCAAATGGAGTTTTCTTTGCAACATATATTGTAATTAGCATCAGTATTATCATCAACCAAACGGATAAGGGCATACCAAGGAATCTCCCGGCACCAAGGATTGGAAATCCTGTATTTCCAAGTTCTGGTTTTCCTTGAAGGTTAGGAAATGTTGCACCACCCGAACGAATATTTGCAAATCCTCTTGCAATGTACATCATCCCAAGCGTTCCTATAAAAGGAGCAACATTCAGCCTTGTGATGAGCAATCCATTCACCCCACCAATGGCAGTACCGAGCACTAGGCAAACCAAGATGATTAAAGGAACATGCAAGTACAAGGTTCCCCCAAACATATTGAGAACGATACCTTCGTTAATAAGCCCACCTGCAATCATTCCACAGAGCCCGACTATAGAACCTACTGATAAATCTATACCACCTGTTAAGATGACAAAAGTCATTCCAATTGCCATGATTCCAGTAATAGCAACATGCTTGGCTATAGTCATGAGATTTACGGGATGCAGGAAATTAATACCACGTGTGGTATTCAACAATACAGTAAAGACAATTACCAAAAGGATGAGAGCGATAATCGTCCTCATCTTGAGCAAAATCATACCAATCGAGAAATCGTTATTTTTCATGGCATTTTTCATCTATCCCTTCCTCCGAACCTCTGTGCTGTAGTCATATGCCCTATAGTTGAAGCATTTACAATATTTTCTTCAGTAATCTCTTCTTTACCAAAATTACCGGTAATCTTGCCTTTGGAAAGAACGATCACTCTGTCACAAATTGCTAACAGTTCTTTCAACTCACTTGTAACCATGATAATTGCAAGCCCTTCCTGAGCTAAATTATTCATGATATTAAAAATTTCACCTTTTGCTCCAACATCGATACCCCTTGTGGGTTCGTCCAAGAGTAATACTTTCGGCTGAGTTAAGAGACTTTTCCCAAATACTACTTTCTGTTGGTTTCCTCCACTAAGAGACATAATAGAATTCTCAGAATTTGAAGTTTTGATTGACATGCTTGAAATTGTTTCATTTACACAGCTTGACTCATTACTTCCACTGATGTGTATCTTTTGTTTGACTATTCTCCAGAGACCCGGCAATGTAAGGTTATGCGAAACACTCATTGTTTGTACAATGCCCTCTCGTTGCCTATCCTCAGGGACCAAAGCAATACCTTTTCTAATTCTTGATTTAATATCGGGTTCGCCAAGTAGTTCATTCTCAAGATATATTTCACCTCGAGCATCAGTATGAAGCCCCATAATTGATTCCAGTGTTTCTGTTCTACCTGCTCCAAGTAACCCATATATACCAAGAACCTCTCCCTTTCGTACATCAAAAGAAATACTTTTCAATAAAGGTTCCTCAGCAGGCCCATGGAAAAAAAGATCTTTTACTTCCAGGACGACATCTCCAATCGTGCGTTTCCCAGAATGAAATATTTTACTTGCTTCACCCCCGACCATAGAAGAGATAATCCATTGAAGATTTACATCACTCATTGGCTTTTCCGTAATTAACTCACCATCGCGTAAAACAGTGATGTAATCACCAATCTGTATTAGTTCTTCTAGCCTGTGGGAGATGTAAATGATAGAAACGCCGTTTGATTTCAATTCATCAATAATCTTAAATAGTATTTCGACTTCTGTTTTTGAGAGTGCAGAAGTAGGTTCATCCATAATAAGTATGTTAATATCTTCAGCTAGAGCACGTGCTATCTCCACTATCTGCTGTTGACCGACTTTCAAGGAACTAACCTTGCTTCTAGGATTTATATCTTGTTCTAGTTTTCTCAATAACTCCTTTGCTTTCTGTTCTTGGGTTTTGTGATCAATCCACCCTTTATTTTTCAACAGTTCCTTATTCATAAAGATGTTTTCAGCCACATTGAGGTTAGGGAAGAGACTTAGCTCCTGATAGATAATCCCTATTCCTTTCTGTGTAGCTGTCTTTGGAGTTAGATGAGTTAATTCTTCATCACGCAAGTAGAATTTTCCACTTGTAGGAGTCTCTACACCAGACAGTATTTTCATGAGCGTAGATTTCCCTGCGCCATTCTCCCCTACCAGTACATTCACCTTGCCCTCATAAACATTAAAATCAACCCCTTTTAATGCCGTGGTGCCAGGATACACTTTACGGATATTTTCTGCCCGAAGAATTACTTGATCACTCATTGGCATCACCACTACATAACTCTAGTTGGACTGGTGTTATCATTACTTCTTCTGATCCATCAAAGAGCGTAAATGCACCCAGAAAATCAACAACCATTCCAGGCTTCCATGAATCATCAACTGAAGGAACAATATTGTCTCTGATATAAAAATTGATTTCTCGTGAGATATTTGCAAATTCAATTTGGTTGTTGAAATCATCGAACTTGATAAATTCCAGAGCATCTCTGACCATACTTTTCTTGATAACTGGTCCAATCTGTATCGTGCAGTTTGATTCTTCACTCAAATCGAGAATATCCAACACAAGCAATCCTGCTGAAGATTCTCTATTCACTTCTTTGATAGGAATTCTACCAGAGACAATAAAGGTGTATGGTGAAAGTTCTTCTTTTCGTATACCGTAGGCTTCTTTGGTTTTTTCGGGATCCGTTCTCAAACCATTCAACAACGCTTCCAATTCACGTGCTTCTTCTTTAAATGTGCCAACAACTTGATCGTCCCAAATACCATGCACATATTCAACAGCATCAAACGACTCATCTTCAAAATAAAAGGATACACCATCATCATTTTTACTCGTACTTGAACCGTCATGCTTTACAAATGTACATGACACAAAAACCGCTGAAATCATTAAGATAAGAAAAGCATTTCGTAAAAGTTTCATTCGAATCCACCCAATTAGGTAAATATAGCTCCTCTTTGTGGAGGAGCTATATTACTATTCAATTTATTTCAACATGAAGTTGTCCAACTTAGCAGCATTGGATTCATCAATTAAGATACAATCGGTAAGCTGCTTCTCAGGTAGACCAGTGGAACCTGTCTTAATATACTTATCAGCCTGCTCAACAGCCATGATAGCATTGATTGCAGCAGTCTGGAGAACGGTAGCCTTGATATCACCAGCCAAAATTGAGTCACGAACGTCATTGCTACCATCAAATCCAACGACAATGACATCACCCATTCCAGCTGCATTCAAAGCTGCCATCGCACCCATGGCCATTGTATCGTTACCACTAATCACACCCTTGATATCAGGATTAGCCTGCAATATGGATTCCATCTTCTCAAAAGCTTCAGTCTGGCTCCAGTTTGCACTCTGTCTTGCCACCATCTCTAGTCCAGGATACTGATCGATTATTTCATGATAACCCTTTGAACGAATGCCTGCGTTTGTATCTGATTCCTTTCCGACCAACTCAACATACTTACCGCTTTCACCCATCAATTCAACGAATTTCTCTCCGCCCAGCAAAGCTCCTTGATAATTGTTGGAAACAATCTGGCTTACAGCAAGACCGGTCTCATTGATTTCTCTGTCAATTAAGAAAGATGGAACACCAGCTTCTTTAGCTTTTCTGACAGCACCAATAGTTGCATCAGCTCCGGCATTATCACAAATAATTGCAGCAGCATTACTTGCAATAGCAGTGTCGAAGTGCTGATCCTGCTTATTGGCATCATCATCATGTGACAATACAAGTGTTTCATACCCCAATGATTTAGCAGTCTCTTCAGCCACCAAAGCCTCTGTTTTAAAGAAGGGGTTATCGTGCGAAGGAGTAATAATTACAATTAGATTACTCTTGACAGCTTCCTTTTGCCCTTGTGCAAACAAAGCAAACGAAAGCAAAGCCACTAAAACAAAAACAACAAGTTTCTTTCCCATAGTAGAATCTCCTTTTTATGGTTTGTACTTCGATGGTAATATGGCAAACTTGAGCTGTCAATGAAAATTTTTTCTATTTCTTTCGTTTTAGAGATTATTGAATATTTTTATTTGTTTTTATTTTTTTTTGTAGCCTAACTTGAAAACACATTCTTTCTGTTTGTATTTATTACGACTCAACGTGTTTTGCTCTAAATACACAACACAGCATGCTACTGCTCAAACCTTTATAAGTTTTACGCCTAAATCAAGTATTCTCTTCTCATATTCTGCAGCGATGCCGGCATCTGTAATGATATAGTCTATCTGTGATAGATTTCCAAGCGATGCTATGCTTGTTTTACCAAACTTACTTGAATCAACGAGCAAATATGTTTCATGAGCGGAATTGATCATAGCTCGCTTAACAACCAAATCATTAAAACTTGGATAGGTCAGATCCAAAGACTGCGCAACGCCTCCTGAAGCTAGGAATAATTTATCAACAAAAGCTGTTTCAAAGAATGAGGCAGCTTTCAATCCAGTCAAAGAGAGCGTGGGTGGCTTAAACTCTCCACCGGACACCATCAGTTGAAAATTTGGGTTTGAACCTACCAACAACGCAATATTTAGCGCATTTGTAAGTACTGTAAGATTTTTTTTCTGATGTAAAATTGCAGCCAATTCTGTTACAGTTGACCCTGAATCAAGAATAAGGCTATCACCATCTTTAATAAATTCCAGAGCCTTTTCTGCAATCTTCCTCTTCTCGTCCAAATGTTCTGTGTGCTGGAGCGTAAGGGTGCTTACCTGACGAGACATTGTTTTTAAAAATGCTCCTCCATGTTCGCGGACAATATGCCCATCCTTCTCCAACACCTCCAAATCTTGCCTAATGGTTGGCTCACTGACATGAAACATTTCGCTTAAAGTCTTAACTCGTGCACTTCCATCTTCTTGGATAAATTCCAGTATTTTGTTACGCCTTTCGTTTGCAAGCATTTTATTGTTCTTCCTTATTTTCTTATGCATAACATCCTAAAGCATATTGGATAATTTGAAAAGCAAGCATTTCGCAAACTCGCGAATTATATTGCAAGAAATACAAACCATTCCATATAATTTCCCAAATTTCTCTCCCATAATCGCAATCTTTTTTGGTTAAATAAAAATCAAATGAAAATAAA
>CAYVRR010000120.1:0-5097 GCA_964453215.1 uncultured Spirochaetaceae bacterium
TGTCTAGTATTTCTTCAGAATGGAAATGGATGGTAAGTTTGAACGATACTGGTTTGGTTGGAATGCAATATCATACATAATTTACAATTGTATTCCGATATGATTGGACCGAACGGCACATGTTCAGGCTTTTGGAGCATTGGTATTCATGGCTTGGAAGGCATTTACTATGAATCCTTGTATGCTTGCATCCTGAAAAAGATGTCCTCTATATGAAGAATAGGTTACTGCATATTTCGTAAGTGTATTTTTTGTAGTATGACTGATAATACACTTCCAACATGATCAGCAGCTTCCTTGCCTTAACAAACACGCTTGTCAGATTTTTAGTTACCGCACAAGACTATTTGCATCTTTTCATATGTATACAATTCATGCATCTTCTGAAATTTAGAATAGGTCTCTCTCTTGAGCCGAAACCCTCTAGATGGAATCGATAAACTGTTTTATAAGTGGTATGGTTGCTCCGATTACTATTGCATTGCGTCCACAAACTCCATTGGTTATGTTGAAATCTGCACTTTTAAAGGTTGTTTTTCTCATCGTCAGAGATTTGAGTTTCTTCAAGTCTTTATCTATTAAGTATCTCTGGAGCGTACCAGAGAGAATCACATCACAGGCTATGATCATTCTACAGTTGTCAATGGTTAGGGCAAGTTCTTCAAGATAGTTATTCCATATCCTTTCAGACTCGCTACTCCCACTTCTCAGGTCAATAAAGAATTCATCAAGATTGTCCTGCTTCATCATCCTGAGTAGTCCTGACACAGAACAATACGCATCAACACATCCTTTCTTTCCACAGTAGCAGGTTTCTCCGTTGGTATGGAGAAGCATATGTTCAATTGTTCCGCTGCTCAGACCTCCTTGGAATACCTCTCCATTCAATATCAATGCATTGCATAGGCGATTATCCAGAATGAGCATTAGAGTTGAACCTGTTATTTTACCATGCCAGATTTCAGCAAAGGCACCGGATTCTGCGTTGTGATAAAAATAGCAGGGAAGACATTCAATATATTTAGCAAGGTCCGAAAGGGTAAAATCAGAGGTCTTTAGAACTTTGGAATAGAGCATATGGTTTCCATCCGGTGCAATTATGCCTGGGACTGCAACTCCTATCCCAAGTACCGTAGAATAGTATTCCTTGGTTCTTGAAAGAAAGCCATTAACAAAATCACCAAAAGATTTGAAATATGAATCTGAATTAGTGAATGTGATATACAAAGAATTCTTTTTGATAATTCTTCCATATATATCTATTGCAGCTATTTCAATATTGTTCGGCTGAAGATCTATCCCAATGGCAACACAAGCTTTTTCATTGCATTTGTATACTGTTGCAGGTCTGCCTCCTGTGGAGTTGAAGCGCCCTGCTTGGATAATCAAACCTGCATTCTCTAGATCTTTTAGATTCTGCGTAATTGTAGGAATGCTCAAATTCAGGTTTGTTTGGAGTGAATTCTTTGATGCTTCCTTATTCTTATGGATTTCAAGATATATCTTTTTTCTGTTTGCTTGTTTTAATTCTATCGATGATTTGCTCAAAATTGTTTTCCTGGAGGATACTTTAAGAAAAAAGTATTATATAACTTGTAGAAAGTCAATCAGAAACATACAAAAGTATTTAATTTGTTCTCTATTATATACTAGAATATCAGGTCTAGGCATTTCATACAGCAAAAATATATTTGACAAATCAATTTTATGGACCTATAATTAAGCATATATATAAAGTGACTTTCTAAAAGTCCTAGAGGAGTATGTAATATGGCAATGGTAGCTAAAGGGAGCATACCCAAAACAATGAAGGCATTGGTAGCTTACAGTAAAGATGATTATCGTTTTGAACCGGAGTACCCAACGCCTGAGTGTGGGCCGGATGATATAATAATTAAGACAGAAGCCTGCGGCATCTGTGCCGGAGATCTTAAGTGCAGCCATGGTGCAGCTATGTTCTGGGGAGATGAGGTTCAGCCGTCATGGGTAAAACCACCCTTTATTCCTGGGCACGAGTTTTATGGGAAAATTGTTCAGATTGGTGAGAATGTAACTGGATACGAGCTTGGCGAGCGAGTTTCTGCTGATCAGATAGTTCCGTGCGGGAAATGTCGTTTTTGTAAAGACGGACATTATTGGATGTGCCAACCCCATGATATGTTTGGTTTCATGTCCTATACGAATGGTGGTATGGCCGAATATGTCAGATATCCAAAAAATGCTGTTATCACCAAAGTCCCTCTTGATATGCCAATGGAGCAGGCTGTGCTTATAGAGCCTTATGGGTGTTCCAAACATGCTGTTGATAGGGCCTGCATGACAAATGAAGATGTGGTTGTCATTTCTGGAGCAGGTACCCTCGGACTTGGAATGATTACGTATGCTCGAATGAAAAATCCCAAGTTGCTGATAGTTCTTGATATGCAACAGAATCGTCTGGAAAAGGCCAAGGAATTCGGTGCTGACCTAGTCTTCAACCCAGGCGAGTGCGATATCGACAAAGAAATCAAGGCGCTTACCGATGGTTATGGTTGTGATATCTACATTGAAGCCACCGGCAATCCGGCAAGTGTAGTTCAGGGACTTACCATTATCAGGAAGCTTGGTACTTTTGTTGAGTTCTCTGTTTTCTCAAAGGAAACAACGGTCGATTGGTCTATTATTGGTGATCGGAAAGAACTCGATATCAGAGGAGCTCACCTCAGTCCGTATGCATATCCGTTTGTCATAGAAAATATGAGCAAGGGTAACCTGAAAACCGATGGTGTGGTCACCTCTACGGTATCATTGGAGGATTGGAAGAAGGGCTTTGAACTTGCCAGCGGGGTTAAGGGTGACATGAAGGTTGTCATCAAGTTCTGACTTGGCGGGGGGGAATTCCGTTAACCGGGACGATTGGTTTGGTATTGTCCTTCATTTTGAGGGATATAGATTTTAAGGAGGAAAGAGAATGAAGAAAATTTTTACAGTTCTCATGATTCTTGTTGTTCTGATGAGTGGCGTCTTTGCACAAGGATCAAAAGAGGCAGCAGGTGCAGATTTTGATCCTACTGCAGTGAAAGGTGATTTTGATTGGAAGAATTATGACGGGACAGAGATTACCGTTCTTTTCAGCGATCACACCTATGCTGATGCAGTGGAAGCCAAGCTTGCAGATTTCACAAAGCAGACAGGAATCAAGGTAAACTATTCAAGTATGCCTGAGTCAAACTACTTTGAGAAACTCAATGTTGAGCTGAGCAGTGGTTCAGGTTCAATCGACGTATTCATGACTGGTGCATATCAGTCATGGGAGTATGCAACTGCCGGCAATCTTGAGCCACTTGAGCCCTATATCGGCAATGCGGCCCTCACTGGCAAATCTTGGAACTATGGGGACTTTATCCCTGCAGTTATCAACGCTCTTAAATGGGACCTCAAGGCAGGTCATCCAGTGGGAGTAGGCTCACAGTGGGCACTTCCAATGGGTTGGGAAGTAAATATTCTTACCTATAACAAGAGAATCCTTGCAGAGAATAATCTCGCCGCACCAAAGACAGCTGAAGAGTTGCTCAAGGTTGCGAAGGCTCTCAAGGGCTTCGACGGAAGTGGGTCATATGGTATCGCAGTTCGTGGCACAGCTGACTGGGGCACAATCCATCCAGCTTACATGTCGCTCTATTCAACATGGGGTGCAAAGGATTTTGAAGTTGTAGACGGAAAGCTCAAGAGCCGTGTAAACTCTCCTGAAGCTGTTGCAATGACAGAATACTGGGTAGACCTTGTAAAGAATGGTGGAGCTCCACAGTGGGCAACCTATGGTTGGGAAATGTGTGGTGCAGATCTTGGTGCAGGCAAAGCTGCAATGATGTGGGATGCTGATAGAGGTGGATACACCCAGAACGTTGAAGGTGCTTCCGCTGAGGCAGGTAACCTTGCATTTGGCATGATTCCTTATCCAGCATCAGCTGGCAAGACAGAAGCTGACATGAAGAGCAACCTTTGGGTATGGTCAATGGCTATGAACGCTGATTCAGCAAAGAAGGGAGCTGCTTGGTACTTCATGCAGTACTTCACAAGCCCGGAGTTCATGCTTTGGTCAGGAACAGAAGGTGCCTGTACTGATACTCCTCGTACATCAGTTCTCAACAGTACTGAATACAGGAATTCAGTTGCTGACGCTGAAGGGTACTACGATGCATTCAGCACAGTGTCAAAGAATGCAAGCATTTTCTTCACTGCGCAGCCTTATTTCACAGAGACAACAACTGAATGGGCAAAGACTCTTCAGGAACTTGTTACCACAAACAAGTACCCGTCAGTCCAGGTTGCCATGGACCAGTTGAAAAAGACGATGGATGACATTGTTTCTGATCTTGATGTCGAGTGATTTGGGTTTCTAATTAGTTCGCAAGCACGGAGAAAAGGCAGTACTCATCTCCGTGCTTTTACATATGTTGCAAGAGGTACCGTTTATGTCAAAAGATAACCTGGATATTAAGAGATCTGATTTAAACAGGGTTCCGTTAAAGACTCGTGTAAGGCCTTATCTGATTATTGCTCCTTCGCTGATTATTACAATAGGAATCATTATTCCCTTTGTAATGGCTATTTGGTATTCGCTTACAAACTATTCATTCAGAATGCCGACGCATAAATTTATCGGTATTGACAACTGGGTGAGTATGCTGATGTCCAGTGATTTCTGGAATGCACTGACAGTGACTTTGTTGTATGGAATAATTTCAACGGGGATAGAACTTGTTCTGGGTCTTGGAGTTGCAATTCTTCTCAATAGCCTGAACAACAGGCTATCAAAAATATTACGAGTACTCCTGGTATTCCCTCTCATGGTTGCACCTGTCACTGCTACCATAGTTTGGCAACTTATGCTGAATAGTTCAGTAGGAATTGTTGAAAAATTATTCAATATTTTCAATATCTACAATTTCCCTTGGGCTGCTTCACCCAACACTGCATTGATGACCGTTATAATGATTGACGTATGGATCAATACATCCTTTATCATTCTTCTCGTACTGGCAGGGCTTCAATCACTTCCCAAGTCACCTTTTGAATCAGCCTTGATTGATGGGGGAAGTGCATGGTTCAATTTCA
>CAYVRR010000121.1:0-4896 GCA_964453215.1 uncultured Spirochaetaceae bacterium
TATGCTTAAAATTGTAATAGGGTAATGGTTATATGTCAATGTTGAATAGCTCGTAAATAGGGTATATCTATCTGATTATCAACATATGTGCTTTTGTTGTGTTTCAATTGTTGATGTATATATGTTTCTCCTACAGTTGTCGGTCTAACACAAAGAAATGTTGCTGTGAGGATCAATCTTTTTACTTATGTTTTTATGATATATATGGAGTTTAATTTTTATACGAATAGAAAGTGAGAAGAGGAGACCATAGAATTATTATCCCCTCTTTGAGCTCATTTATCATGTAATTAACTCATCATGTGTTATGAGTTATACCTACTTACTCTTCATCTTCGTGTAATAACCTAACTCTATCAGGTTGGAATGTTATTGAGACACTTTCTCCTTCAGGATAAACTTTTTTAGAGTGAGGGTCATCAATTTGGACAAGAACTTCACCAAATGGAGTTTGGATAAAAGATTCTAAGCTATTACCTAAGTAGACATTCATTCTAACAGTTCCTTCAATAGCCCCTTTTCCTTTGTCTGCGAGTCGAAGTGATTCAGGCCGTGCCATCAATACAGCTTTTTCCCCAATCTTCATATCTACATCTGTTTGCTTTACAAGTACCTCTTTATCTTTTAACAAACATACCCACATATCATCTCTTTTCTCTTTTAATATTACAGGTAAGAACGCAGCTTTTCCTACAAATCCAGCAACAAATCGAGAATTGGGGTTTTCATATATCTCATGAGGAGGACCCATTTGTCTTATGAATCCATTTTTCATTACGATAACTCTATCAGATAAACTCATTGCTTCTACTCTATCGTGGGTAACATAAATTGCAGTTATTGAGAGTGATTTTTGAATCTTTCTGATTTCTATTCTCATTTGCTCTCTAAGAAGGGCATCAAGGTTAGATAGTGGCTCATCAAGGAGTAGAACTGATGGGGTGACAATGAGAGACCTTGCAAGGGCAACTCGCTGCTGTTGACCGCCAGAGAGCTTACCTGGAGCTCTCTCTCCATAGGTGGAGAGGCCTACAAGGTCGAGTGCTTCTTGTACTCTTTTTTTCATTTCAGTTGCTTCAACTTTACGTAACTTTAATCCATACGCTACATTGTCATATACGCTCATGTGAGGAAAGAGGCCATAACTTTGAAACATAGTTGCAGTGTCACGTTTATTTGGGGGGAGGAACGTGACATCGGTATCCCCGATGAATATCTTTCCTGAAGTTGGAAGTTCAAAACCTGCAACCATTCTAAGAGTAGTGGTTTTTCCACAACCAGATGGGCCTAACAGAGTAACTAATTCTCCCCCCTTCACCACAAATTCTGCATCATTTACTGCAATAACATCTGATTTCCCTTTAGTATCTTTAAATATCTTTGTGACATGTTCTAAGGTTACTGAAACGCTTTTTTTCTTCATGATCTATCCTTTTATCGACTCGAAATTGTCTTTTGGGTAAGTTTGTCATCTTTCACTAATAATTGCATAAGTCCAAATACGCCCAGCACAATTACTATGAGCATCGTACAAAGGACACTAGCAAGACCAAAACGTAAGTTTTCTGAATAAGAGAGAATCTTTATTGTAAGGTGGTACCATTTAGCAGAAACAAGGAATATGATAGCACTTACTGCTGTCATTGCCCTTACAAAGGTGTATGACATACTGCTTAAGAACGCAGGACGTACAAGTGGCAAGACTATTGTTCTAAATACAGTAGGAACATCTGCCCCCAAGTCTTGTGCCGCCTCTTCAATCGATGGATCGATTTGATGAAGAGCAGTAATTCCATTCTCTAATCCTACAGGAAGTTCCCTTATAACATAGTTAATGACAATAATAGCTCCTGTACCTACCAAGATAAGGGGTTGCTTATTAAATGCAATAACATAAGCTATACCTATTAAAGTTCCAGGAATTGCATATGGGGTCATCATTAATATTTCTAAGAATTTTTTTCCTGGAAATTTCTTTCTCACTATTAACATTGCAGCCGCCATTGCAATAATTCCTGCTAGTGGTGCTGAAATAAGGGCAAGAGTGAGGGTTGAGACTATTGAGTCCCAGCTATCAGGAATAGCTTTCCAGTTAGAGAGTGTGAAGGTGTAGTCAATTCCCCAGTTCTTTACAAAAGCCCCTGCTATGATAGTGAGATAGAGCATGAGGATAAATCCTAGAATTATCCAAGTAATTGCACTTAATATTCTTCTCACCAAGGGAGTTGTGAGTTCTGTGAGGGTAGTAGAAGGTTTGCCTGTTACCGTAACAAAGCTTTTCCTACTCACCCAAAAACGTTGAATCATGAAAGCACTCACTGTTGGTAGAAGGAGTAAGAATGAAAGAACTGCCCCTCCTCCTAAATCATTCATTCTTCCTGTAACCATCATATATGCTTCAGTTGAAAGAACTCGAAGGTTCCCACTTAGCAATAATGGGTTAGCAAAGTCAGCAAGAGAGTTTGTAAATACAAGCATCCATGCCGAAAGAATTCCTGGAACAGTAAGGGGGAGTGTAATTGATTTAAATGTTTGCCAACGTGTTGCACTTAAATCAAGGGAAGCATCTTCAACTGTTGAATCTATCTGTCTAAGTACTCCACTAATTGTGAGGTAGGCAATGGGGAACATGCTAATTGTTTGAACTACAGTGAGCCCTCCAAGGCCATATATTGAGATATTTTGTAGGTTTAATAGTTGTTTACTTATTAACCCATTGTTTCCAAATAGAAGTATGATAGAGAGGGAGAGGGAAAATGGAGGGGAGATAACTGGCATAGTGGCGAGCGTTGAAACTATTTTCTTCCTCTTAAAACTTGTTCTCTCTACTAAAAATGCGATTAAAAATCCTATGAGAGTAGAAAAGGTGGCAGTTGAAACTCCTAACCGCAGGGAACCCCAAAGGGCTACGATATAAGAAGGAGAGAGGGCTAGTGCCCATTTGTCTAAAGAAAACGCTCCATCTGTCATGAAGGAGAGCCTAAGAGCTTCTATTAGTGGAAAGGCTACAAATACTCCCACTATAATAAAGAGAGCTAGTACCATAAAGCCTGTAATGGGGTCTCTAGAGAAACTTACTACCCATGCTATTAATAAAAATCCAACAGCTGATAGAATTGCAAATGTTCCAATTAATTTTGAGTATGAAGAAGCACTTGTTACTGGTACTGCAATAAGAACAGCTCCTGCTGCTTCATATCCATTCTCTGCAATGATTGGAGAGGAAAAGATTCGTGCTTTCACAAGCTGCTCATTAAGCACTACTGAGTAGGTTTGAGAGAGTTGGACTGTTTCAAGGTAGTAGGCGCTTTCTAGGGCTTTTATGAAATCATTATTATATTGCTGATTAATATAAAGCTGCTCTACGTTTTTATTTGAACTAGCATATGGAACAAAATTCCCACTATTGTAATCAAATGTAAGGTAGAGAGAGGAAGCTCCTGGGATGATTGAAGATACTTCTTCAAGCCATTGTGGAATACCTTCTAGTTCTTCGGGACTCGTTTGTACGAATAGAGAAATTTCGTTGAAATCTCTTTTTTCTACATATGAATTAAAACTAGAAGTGAGAGTTTGGTATATCCATATGTCTGCGGCGATAAATATCACCGCAGCAAGGATAAAATGAATCAATTGTTTTTTTCTAAACATATTGTCTCTTTTTATTGTTTTTATCGATATTGTCCAATTTGATTGGTCCAAGCATCAAGTAATCGAGTTTTGTTTACTTTATCACCATCCCAAGTAAAGTCTTGGTCAACAGTTTTAATTTCATCAATACTGAGGGCTTCGGGGTGCTTTGCTGCACCTTTAGCTACTAAGACGACATACCATTCAGTAAATTTCTTTTGAGCATCAGGGGATGAGAGGATCCAGTCATACAATTTCTTTGCATTAACAGCATCTTTTCCACCTTTTACCATAGACATTGAAGCGAGTTCGAATCCTGTTCCTTCTCGAGGTGCTTCAATTTTGATGTTAGCACCAGCGTCTTTGATTTTTACTTGGTCGTGTGCATACCCAATAGCTATTGGAATTTCTCCGATACCTACACTTTTACCAGGTGCTGAACCACTTTTTGTGTATTGGTCAATATTTTTATCGAGTTTTTTCATATATTCGAGCATTGCTTCTTCACTACCAAGTACATAACGCATTGTTGTTAATACGTTATATGCTGTCCCTGATGAGTTAGGGTTAGCCATTCTCACGTATCCTTTGTACTCTGGTTTAACGAGGTCTGCCCAACTTTTTGGTACCTCTATACCAAGTTCTTTTGCTCTGTCTAGATTTGTAACAATTGTAAGTGGTCCTACATAAAGACCAATCCAATAGTTTTCTTTATCTCTGTATTGAGTCGGAGTGTTTGAAGAGAAGCGAGATACATAAGGTGTTGTTAATCCTTTTGATTTCGCTGTGATGTGATCAAGTCCTACTCCTCCTACCCAAATTGAGACTTGTGGATTTGATGATTCAGCTTCAAGTCTTGCTACCGCTTCTCCCCCACTGAGACGAACAAAGTTAACTTTAATGCCTGTCTCTTTTTCAAACATTGCAAACAGTGCTGCAGCAAGTGGTTCTTCGAGTGTGGTATATGCGCTAACAGATCCACCGGTTGTTACTTCTGGTGCAGCTTGTGTTGGAGCACTTTCACTGCCTCCTTGTGAGTAGGCAACACTGAGCCCAATAAGAGCAATCAATAATACTGCTACTATTTTTTTCATATTTTTTCTCCTCCTAAATATGTAAAAAAAAATTAAATATTGTTTAGCTATATAGCTAAAATCTACTGTAAGAAAAATTTTTATAAAGCTTTCATAATAAAGAAATGAAAAATTCATACCAACTAACTATATCATAGAAAATCAAAGAGTCTAGAAAGAAATTAGAGATATT
>CAYVRR010000122.1:0-4879 GCA_964453215.1 uncultured Spirochaetaceae bacterium
TAGAAGCACTTGAGAAATCAAATCACATCACCAGACAGCATGGTGGAGCTTATATCAACACAATATCTCCTTGTTCTCAAATGTTTACATTACCTAATCGTGGACACGAAGAGGAAAAAGAGAGAATAGGGAAAAAGGCAGCGCAGCTTGTAAAGGATGGGGACAATATTATTTTAGATTCAGGATCAACTGTTACAGAAATGTCCCGACATCTTATGAATCGAAAGAATCTGAATATTGTTACCAATGCACTCAATATTGCCATGCAGCTGGGAATGGAGCCAACCAATAGTGTGTTGGTTATTGGTGGGGAGTTCAAGCCGCCTACACTTTCTCTTACTGGAGAGAAGGGGTTAGCAACACTTACCGATCTATATGTGGAAAAATTATTTCTTGCAACCGGAGGGTTCTCCTTAGAAGCTGGTCTAACATATCCAGGGTTCAGTGACATCGCTCTTAAACGTGCAATGATAGCCTCAGCAAAAACTGTATATCTATTAGCTGACTCAAGTAAGTTGGAAAAAGTATTGTTTGCTTCCTTGGGATCTGAGGAAAGAATAGACTATCTAATTACTGATTCGGGTATTTCCAAAGAGTATTGCAAGCGATTAGAAGAAGCTGGCATCCATACCATTATTGCTTAATTATCACCATAATCCACAAAATTGATGAGCTCTTCTGTCCATGCAGGAATGAAGAGCTCTATTTTTCTATGCTTGCGTGTTCTATCTTGTTGTAAATATTACTAAAAAAAAATAAGTGTAAGTAAAAGAAAGTTATTCTTGATAAATCGAAAATTCCGTTATACGATAGGAGTATATCAATAGGAGGATATATTCCATGAAAAAAACGATGTTAGTGATTTTAATGATTCTTTCTTTGGTGGGCGTTTCGTCTCTTTCAGCCGCAGGTGCAGAAGAGAAAGCTTCCAGCGACAAGACTCAAGTGACTTTCTGGACATTGAGTTCAAGGCAGGATGCTGTTGAACCAATCGTAGAGGAATTCAACAAACTGAACCCGACTATTGAAGTGGTTCCTGCATTCTATGATACCGATGGTATCAAGGATGCCTGTAAGGTTGCTGCTTCTTCTAAAACACTTCCAAACATGTGGTTCAACTGGGGTGGTTCTCTCGGTGGATTCTATTCTGACAATAATCTTACGTATGACTTGAGTGAATATGCAGAGAAATACGATTGGTACAATACCTTCAATGAAGGTGCACTTGCCCTTTGTACGCGTAACGGAGAATTGACTGGTTATCCGACCAGTTACAACGTTCTTGGTGTGTACTACCGCAAAGATACCTTCAAGGAGAATGGCATTGCAATTCCCAAGACATTTGAAGAGTTCGAAAAAGCTTGTGCAACACTCAAGGCAAAAGGAATTATTCCCATCTCTACCGCAGGTAAGTATGGTTGGCACGTAATGCGTTTCGTTGAGTTGTTGATTGAGCATTATGCAGGTGCAGAGCTCCACGATCAGATGAATACCTTTACCGCGTCATACAATAATGAAGCTGTCGTAAAGGCGCTTACAAAGTACAAGGAATTTGTAGACAAGGGTTATTTCCCGGAAGGGTTTGTTACTATCGATCCTAACGATACCATGATGGCTATCTTCAGTGGCCGTGCAGCAATGGATATTCAGGGACAATGGTATGATGGAAACATCTTGCAAGAAGAGCAAGATATTACAAACTATGGTACCTTCGCATTCCCTTCAGGTGGGACTAATCGTATGTCAGCTTTTGCTGAGATGACTCAGTTCAATGCAAACAATACTCCTGAAGAGATGGAAGCAGGTATCAAGTTCATGGATTACTACTACAGCGAAGAGGTTGCTAATCGCTACGCTAAGTATTACAACATGCCACTTCCGAAGCAGGGTGCAGAGATGCCTGCGGGACAACCGAATGTCGAAAAGATGTTGAAAATGTCCTCGGAGAACAGCACATTCACCATTACCGACCAGGCATTCCCGACTCAGGTAGCAGATGTTTTGTTCAGAGTTCAAGATGCAATTGCTTATGGACAGATGACTCCTGAAGCAGGTGCTGCAGCTATCCAGAAAGCGATCGAAGATTATACTAGCAAGTAAGGTATCTAAGGTCTACCAAAAAGAGGAGGGTAGCAGTAATGCTACCCTCCCCATATCAAATACTGGAGCATTCTATGGTTACAAAACGAAGAGATTGGGGCGCAATTGGATTTCTGCTGCCTGCTTTGATAGTGTATCTTTCCGTTATCGTCATTCCCGTATTTTATTCATTTTTTATCAGCTTCTTTGAGTGGAACGGGATTCGTGATATGAAATTTGTTGGGTTTGGGAACTACAAGACCCTGTTCACCAATGACCCAATATTTATAATCAGCATTAGAAACAATCTTATATGGATTGTGCTAACACTGCTTCTTACAATGACCGTGGCTCTGATGCTTGCAGTAATTTTGAATAAGAAATTTCATGGGAGAACATTTTTTCGCGGATTTTTCTATTTCCCTTCAGTTATTGCCCCAATAGCTGTTTCCATCATTTGGCGATGGATGTATGAACCCAATTTTGGGTTTATCAATCAGTTTGCCCAATCTATTGGATTGGATTTCTTTCAAACATGGCTCTCTAATCCGAAAACAAGCCTCTATGCTATTTTTGCAGCTAACCTTTGGGCAGTTGTAGGCCAGTCCATGATTCTGTTTCTTGCAGGCTTACAGACGGTAAGTGTGGATGCCCTGGAAGCTGCTACCATTGATGGAGCTGGGGCTGTGAAACGATTTATCCACATTACGATTCCTTATATGCGTGAAACATTCATTATTGTGTTTGCAACGCTAATTATTGCTGGAATGAAAGTGTTTGATATCGTAATGGGTTTGACGGCAGGTGGTCCAAATAACTCCACTGAAATGCTGTCAACGTACATGTATTCACAATCATTCAGATATAACAATGTGGGGATGGGTACAACCGTAGCCTGCATTATGGTACTGATAATGCTATTCATTATCGTTCCGTATATCTCATTTACCGCAAAAGAACAGTGATCAAAGGAGAATACAACGATGGTATTAGCTGGAAAACAACAAAAACACTTATTTTTAGCCTTCTTCTATATGATTCTACTTGTTCTTGCACTGTTCTGGATTGCCCCGATGATTACCTTGGTTTTGACATCAATCAAAGGAAAAAAAGAATTCTATAGTGGTCTCAGCCTGTTTGCTTTACCAGAGCAGTTTGCATGGAAAAATTTTACTGAAGCATTGATTCGTGGTCGATTATTGACCTATATGAAAAATGATTTGATCATTTCTTGTTTGAAAGTCCCCCTTGGAATATTTATTGAAGCAATGGCAGCATATGCTCTGACTAGATTACGTCTTAAACATGCTACAGGTATCTTCATATTCTTCTTGGTCGGTATGATGCTGCCGTTCCAGATTGCATTGGTACCCATCAATGTAATTTATAATAAATTGAATTTGCTCAACACCTATTTTGGTTTGTTCTATGTGTATATCGGTTTTGGCATATCATATGGAATTCTGATTCTCCGTGGCTTCTTTCGAGGCATTCCCAAGGAGATGGATGAGGCTGCGGTGGTTGAAGGGTGCTCGAAGTGGCAGATTTTTATACGGATTATTCTTCCCATGGCAAAACCAGCCATTGCTACGCTAGTCATTGTAGATTTTTTGGCAACGTGGAATGAATATCTACTTGCGAGTGTCATCATTAATGACAACGCCAAAAAAACAGTTCCTGTTGGATTGATGACATTCGTGGGGGAGCATGGCACAGACTATGGATTGCTTTGTGCTGGTGTTTTAATCTCTGTCATCCCCGTATTAGTAGTGTACCTGATCTTCCAACGACACTTTGTCGAGGGTATGTCTGGTGCTTTGAAAGCATAAAGAAAGGAGTCGTTCATGCAACGTTGTAACTATGCGAAGAAAGTAGAGCGATGGTCATTTATTGAAGTGACCATGAGTGGAGAGACAAAAGGGAATCCTTTTACCGATTATACTATCTGGGGAACCTTTACCAGTAAAAATGAAACTAAACGAGTGCTAGGTTTCTATGATGGAGATGGTGCCTATATCGTGCGATTCATGCCTTCATTTGCAGAAGCATATAACTTTACGATTGTAGGGACTTTTTCCTCGGAACAATTTGAAGGTTCTTTTGAGGTAACTCCAGCATCGAGAGGGAATCATGGTCCGGTTAAGGTTGCCAACACTTATCATTTTGCCTATGAAGATGGGACCACTTACTATCCAATTGGGACAACATGCTATGTGTGGGAGCTGCAAAATGAAGCTCTACAAAAACAGACCTTAGAGACTCTGAAAGCAAGTTCCTTTAACAAGATTAGATTCTGTGTATTCCCAAAGCACTATGACTACAATCTTCATGAGCCAAGATCATATCCGTATGAGGGGACGCCTTGTGATAGTTCGGTGCTCAATAGTGATAATTTTAATAATTACAATGGAAGAGCGGACGGGAATGAGTGGGACTTTTCACGGTTCAATGTTGAGCATTTCCAACATATTGAAAAATCGATACTTGCTCTCCAAGAGATAGGTATTGAAGCAGATATCATCGTAATGCACCCCTATGACCGCTGGGGATTCAGTATGATGAGTAAAGAGCAGGATGATTTATATTGGGAATATGTGCTTGCTCGTTTTTCTGCTTTCAGAAACGTATGGTGGTCTCTTGCAAATGAATATGATCTTCTTTTTGAAAAGACACTTGAGGATTGGGAACGATACGCTTCCTTGATTTGTAACCTTGATCCATACAATCATCTGCGTTCTATTCACAACTGTAAGCCATTCTATGACCATACAAAGCCATGGATAACGCATTGTAGCATCCA
>CAYVRR010000123.1:0-4764 GCA_964453215.1 uncultured Spirochaetaceae bacterium
GGATATATCAAAAGGCATTTACTTCTCTTTCTGATGGTGATGTGTTTAGCAGTATTGCTACATTTCAACAACAGCAAGAGAAAGAGTATTAAGCATGAAGTACATGCAAACACTTAGACTTATAGAGAGTCTAATGAAAAATGGGAGGCAGAAATGCAAAAAAGAACAATGTATTTAGTTCTAGTGGTGGCGCTTATTTGTTTAGCAACATCGGTATTCGCCGGTGGACAAAAAGAGGCTGTAAAAGTTGATGACGGGAAGATTGAAATTGCTTTACTCATTAAAGCAACAGATTCAGGATTCTGGCAGAAAGTTGCTTCAGGTGGATTAGCATATGCTAAAGATAATAAAGACGTGAATGTAACTATCTACGGCACAGCTTCTGAAGCTGATATTGAACAATCTATTGGAATACTTGAAAACATTGTAGAAAGTGGACCAGATGCCATAGTAATTGGTACAAATGCAGGAGAAGGAGCAGTTCCTTCAGTGAAAAAAGCTCTCTCTCTTGGCATTCCTGTAATCACTGTTGATACAAGAATTCCTACCACAGTAACAAGTCACCTTGCAACCGACAACGTATTAGGTGGAAAATTAGCTGCAGAAGCTATGGTAAAACACCTCGACTTAAACGGTATTGCTAAAAAAGGAACTGTTGCTATAGTAGCAGCTGTCGCAGGTGTTGATACTATTATTGAAAGAGATAATGGATTTATTGACAGACTTAAAGTTCTTGCACCTCAAATAAAGATTCTTGATCCACGTTATGTTGACAATGACATTGCTAAATCTATGACAACAACTGAAGATATGATTACCACATATGATGACCTCATTGGAATCTATGCTGATAACAACCACACAGGGGATGGGGTAGCTAGAGCTATTGAACAAGCTGGTTTACAGAATAAAGTTATCGTTGTTGCATTTGATGATGACGAAGAAGAACTTATTGCTTTAAAAGACGGCGTAATAAAAACTCTTATTATCCAAGACCAATTCAACATGGGTTACTCAGGATGTGAAAATGCTGTGAAGGCTCTCAAAGGTGAAACACTCCCTGCATTCATAGACACTGGAGTAAAAGTAACTGAAAAAGAAGATCTATAAGATATTACATGAGAGGTTGCACAGCATATGATATGCTGTGCAATATATCCCCAACGATGGGAAGGAGCTTTTTTTGAAAAAATTTGGTAGAGAAATTGTCCGAATGGAGCATGTTTGTAAAACATTTCCTGGAGTGAGGGCACTAGATGATATGTCAATTGCCGTACACGAAGGGGAGGTACATGCTTTAGTTGGTGAAAATGGAGCGGGTAAATCTACCCTCATAAAAGTTCTTATGGGCGTATTTCCCATGAGTAGTGGAAGTATCTATGTTGAGGGGAATTTAGTTGACATAAGAAACCCAATTGATGCTCAACATCTAGGCCTAGGTGCTGTGTATCAGGATGTCACCATAGCAAGAGATCTTACAGTAGGGGAAAACTTTTTTCTTGGGAGACTTTTAAAAACTCCCTTAGGGCTTGTTGATTGGAAGAAGATGTTTGTCGAGACTCAAAAGGTTCTTGATGAATTAAATATTCGTGTCTCCTCCTCCTCACTTGTAAAAACACTCTCTGTAGCTAACCAAGAAATGGTGCTTATTGCTAAAAAATACTTTGAGCATAGCAAACTCATCATCTTTGATGAACCTACTGCACTCCTTTCTAATGAAGAAGTGAGTGAGTTATTCTCTATTATCAGAAACCTCAAAAAGAAAGGTGTAGCGAGTATTTATATCACACATCGCCTTGAAGAACTTTTTGAGCTTTGTGATACAGTGACTGTCATGAAAGATGGGAAATTATCTGCTCATATGATGATTTCTGAAACAGATGAAGAAGATCTTATATCCAAGATGGTAGGGCGAACTGTTGAAGATATGTACTCTATATCTCACCCTATGCCAGGGGAAGAAATCTTACGCATCAAAAATCTAACAAGGAACCATGTCTTTGAAGATATTAGTTTTAGTCTGAGAAAAGGAGAAATCTTTGGTATCTTTGGCCTTGTTGGTTCTGGAAGAACAGAAATTGTTCGAGCTATTTTTGGTGCAGATGAGTATAACTCGGGTACTATAGAACTTAATGGTGAAGAGATCATTCTTAAAAATCCATCGAAAGCAATCAGTCAAGGTATTGGGCTGCTTCCAGAAGATAGAAAGAATGAAGGACTCACCCTTGAAACTTCTATTGAACATAATATAAACCTCGCTTCATATCACAGCATAACAAGGTTTGGAGTAATTAATCTCAAGAAAGAACAAGCACGAAGTAAAAAACAGATTGAGGATTTGAGAATCAAGACACCCTCTGAAAAACAGAAAGTTGTGAATCTTAGTGGTGGAAACCAACAAAAAGTGGTTATTGGGAAATGGCTATGTAGAAATAGTAATATCTTTATCTTTGATGAACCAACTGTAGGAATTGATGTTGGGGCAAAATCAGAAATATACATCTTACTAGAAAAATTACTAAAAGAAGGAAACTCAATTATTATGATTTCATCATACCTTCCAGAGATAATGGGTATGGCAGATAGAATCATGGTGATTCATGAAGGCAAGCAGATGGACACATTAGATCGTGGGTCATATAGCGATGAATTACTATTAAAATTAGCATCGGGAATAAGGTGATGAATATGGAACAGAAAAAAATGAAAAAGCGCATGAAAGGGATCCAGTTTGCAGAAAGGAACCTGTTGTTTATATTAATAGCATTAGTTGTTGTTCTAAGTTTTAGTACAAACAGATTTCTTTCTTATAATAATCTTACGAATTTATTACGACAAACTTCGATTATTGGAGTTATAGCAGTAGGGATGAGCTTTGTTATCATAGCTGGAGGTATTGATTTATCAGTTGGATCTACCCTTGCCTTTAGCAGTATTCTTGCATCTATGATGATGAGGTCGGGTCTCCCAATTTTTGTAGCTATCATATTAGCACTTTTATGTGGCTCTGCATTAGGAGCTTTAATGGGTATTATTATCCATAATGGCCATGTTCCCCCCTTTATTGCAACTTTAGGAGGAATGACTATTATACGTGGTGCTGTAATGCTCATCTCAAGTGCCAATAAAATTTCAGGTTTACCAAAACAATTTACTAACTTTGCTGTAGCAAAATATTTAGGTATACCTGGGATGGTTGTTGTGTGGGTTATTATGATCATTATTGGTCTATTTATTGCAAAATATACTGTATTTGGACGAAACATCTATGCAATAGGGAGTAATGAAGAAGCTGCACGACTTTCTGGTGTGAAAATTGGATTGACTATGTATAGTGTCTATGCGTTTTGTGCTTTCTCTTCATCAATAGCAGGGATTCTTATGACAGCGAGACTCGGAACTGGAGTTCCTACTGCTGGAACAGGATATGAACTTGATGTTGTAGCTGCCGTCGTTGTTGGAGGAGCCTCTCTCACCGGTGCTGTTGGAAGTATCTGGGGTACTGTGTTAGGAACGATTATCATAGCAACAATTAGAAATGGGGGGAATCTCCTTGGAATTAATACATTCCTTCTCGATATAATTGTGGGATTGCTCATAGTATTTGCTGTGTTATTTGATCAGTTCAATAAGAAAAGAGCATAAAACTAAAAAAAATAGCAACCGAATTTAACAATTGAGGAAATGAGGTTGCTTATCTTTTAGGAGAAATTTTAGATATGTTTCTCTAGCGTAAAGAGAGAATTATTATTATGATATGAACTTATATCGAGTATGAAATGAATGTAGATAGAGGAACCCTATGGCCCCAAAAGAACAAAAGCAACATGATTTTGAAGCGGAAAGGAAATTAAACAAGTACCTCATTCCAAATATTGCACGTGCGTTGAAAATCTTAGAATATCTCTCCAGGCACGCTAAGGAAGTGGGAATTGCTGAACTTGCTTCTATTCTAGACTATCCTAACAACAGTGTGTTCAGAATTCTCAATAGTCTTGAATTCTATGGCTATGTAGAAGAAAAAAATAGAAAGTATACCGTAACGCCTAGGCTTCTTTACCTAGGGTATGCGGGCATGCGAAACAATGGTTTTAATGAGAATGCCACAGATGTAATGAGAGAACTTCGTGATGAGGTTAATGAAACAGTGATGGTAGGAAAACTCGTTGGAAACCAAATAGTAATTATCGAGCAATTCACCTCTTTTCAATACATCAAATTCTCAACTGAGATAGGGGCTCATGTTAACTTGCACGCATCAGCTCCTGGTAAGGCAATTCTCTCATTTCTACCCGAAATTGAAAAAAATAAGCTACTCGATCAAATCGTTTTCACTCGTTATACAAACTCAACGATTCCAAGTAAAAATGCGATGATTGAAGAGTTGAACCGAGTAGCTGAACGGGGTTATTCCATTGATAATGGTGAACAAATTCCAGAAGTTCATTGCGTTGGAGCTCCTATATTCGATTACAGGCATTACCCCATAGCTTCTCTTTGGGTCTCTGGGCCCTCCTTTCGATTAAGTCAAGAAGTGCAAAAACGTGTTGGAGAAAAAGTTAAAGAATATGCTTTAAATATATCGTATCGGTTTGGGTTTGATCCAGGATTGATTTAAGTTGAAGTCTTTCATACAGGTAGCAATACCACTAATATCTCTAATTACCATGTAGTTTCTCAAAATATGTGTATTTTTTACCCAAATTTAATCAATAAAAAAATATCTACTTAGTATTGCGTTTCAAATATCTCGTGGTATACTAC
>CAYVRR010000124.1:0-4703 GCA_964453215.1 uncultured Spirochaetaceae bacterium
ACCCTATTGCTATATCAGCATACTATGCACATAGAAACACAATAGTTGATAATGTAGAGGCAGTATTTGAATTTCAAGGACCGCTTTCTATTCACGCTAAAACCTATATGTTTGATGATAATATTGCTGTATTAGGCACATTCAACATCGACTCTCGTAGCAGCTTTATTAACACAGAATCGATGGTTATGATACAAAGTAAAAGTTTTTGTGATGAATTAAAAATGAAAATTCAAGTTGACCTTGATAACAGCTTACTTGTTGGAAAGGATTACTCTTATGAAAAAAAAGAATCAATTAGTGAAGGCAAAGTTTCCTCTTTTAGGAGAAGTGGAAATACGTTTCTGTCAAAAATAACTCATCTTTTTGAATACCTCTTATGAAGAGATATATATGAAGTCCTCAAGAGATGATCTGAGGTAGGTATTCATCACTTTTAAGGAGATAAAGGACAAAATACTCTTCAAGAGCCATCTTAGGTCCACTACTCTCTTTATAGCTCCTTACAGTTGCTACATGCTGCCTCTCTTTAAAACTCTTATAGAGAGCTAGGGCTGAATATCTATCTTTTTCTTTCACCTCTTCTTTGTCTAGAATATGGTGTGCACTACTTCTATTAATTACTCTAATATTCTCTTTTTTCATATACTTGCGTAACTCTTTGAGTTCTTCATAGGTTAAATCAAATAAGAACTCTTCTAATGCATATGCTGCTTCAATATTGGAGTTTATGTTCATAAGAAAATCGAACCAGACTTTTGGGACATTTGAAGAGAGCTTCATAATTTCCATTGTCCCCAAGAGGGTTCCTAGAACTGGCACTAAGGTATTACGAGCCTGCCACAGCTGCCTGATGGAACTTGCAAAGGTAGAGAGGTATCCACTCGTTCTTTTATCCCACAAATATACAAGTTCCCTTGCAGCCTCTCTTAAGGGCTCTTTTTCAATCTTTTTTTGTGAAAGGATATTTGAATAAAGATCTTCAGCCATAAGAATAAAGACTAAATCATTATACTCATCTTCTACTTCTTTAGTGAGGAATGCTAATTCATCAATAGATGGGCATATTTTTAACAGTAGCCCAAAAAGATGAAGCTTTAAAAGGATAAAGGCATGACCAAGATGTGCCTTAGATGGAATATCTATAGCGTGGGAAAGACCTTGAGAACAAATTTTCTCTACCAACGAATCAATGTTTCTCTTCTCTCCTAAATCAAGTAAATCTTTTGAAGGAGAAGATGCCTCATCTACAAGAAGGGCAAGGTCTCTCACCTGCTTTACTTGAAATTCAACCAATTGAGTTGAAGGAGAATTATGCTCTTTTAAGATACTCACAAAGGTATCTAATACTCGTTGCTCTGCATCAGTAAATGTTATCAATGGTAACCTTTATCCTATCTTCATATATTTATCTTATAATAAATGAGAACCTCTTTCTTGTCCATGAGAAGTGAATAGAGCTGCAGATATTATCATAAAGAGACTCAAGAAAATATTTTATTCAATATAGGTTTCATTGCTAATATTGTGAGTCCAATGTAGGTACTGTGTTATTAAAAGCAAATCCCATGATTGCAAAACATGCACCATTGTGATTACACTTATATTTAATGAGAGATGTAGAAGAAAGGATAGAGCATAAGAACAAGATTCTATTTACTCCATCTAGTGAGTGCATTGAAGAATTAGTGAATTCTCTTACAAAAGAATCTCGTAGAGTTCTAATAATGTGGGCACTAGAGTGTGCAAATTCTACCCTAGAGCGCTTTACCATCCTCTTTCCTCATGATAGGCGACCAACAGAGTCTCTCCATCAATCTCTAAGGTGGGCAAGAGGTGAAATAAAAATGAAGGAAGCAAAAAGGGCAATATTAGCATGTCATCGTATAGCCAAAGAAACTGGATACTGTGAAGCCTCATCCTTAGTTCACGCAATAGGACACGCAAGCTCTACTGTTCATGTGGGTGAGCATGCTATTGGATTTATTGTGTATGATCTAACAGCTATAATACAACAATGTCGATATAAAAATTATGAAGCCGCTGTTCATGAGAAAATCATCTATTATACTCACTCTTTAGTCTATTGGAAAAAGCACACCCACACTCTAGATGTTCCTTGGGCACATTTTTTATAATACATATTTTTTTTTACATTCATTCACCTTATCTCTTTATTGTTTGCTTACCTCATGTACAAATTGTATGCGCTGTTAGAGGAGCTCTAGTCGAGAAGAGTAAATAATAGTATTTTCCCAATTATGATAGATGAGAACATAAAAATAGCAGATTTACTTACTCAATACCCCTTTCTACTCGAAGCACTCGTAGAAAGAAATAAAGTATTCAAAAACTTACAAAATCCCATCATATTTAAGACAGTTGGAAAGTTTGCAAAGCTTAAAGATGTGTCTAAAAACTCTGGTGAAAATCTTGATGATATTATTGCATTTATTGAAGAAGTAATTCAAAAAAACAAAGACTAACCCACTATTTGGTCTTTCCCCAAATGTTTTGCACTCAATAGATTATAATCAGCATATTCCATAAACTCTTTTCTGCTATCCCCATTTCCTGGGAAAAAGGAAAGACCCATTGAAAGAGTGACTCGATCAAAACTGTGTCCCAATGTTGAAAAATCTACTTCCTTGATTAATTGATGTAATTGTTTTGCTACGGTATAGACATATTCACGAGTAGAATCTGTAACAATTATCGCAAACTCATCCCCACCATAGCGACATACGATGTCGTGAATTCCCACTTTATTAACAAGAAAGGTGGAAACACTTTGCAATAACTTATCACCACTAGCGTGGCCATGATTATCATTATAGCTTTTAAAATTATCGACATCTATTAAGATAACACCGAATGAATTATTTTTAGATCTAGCTCTCTCTATCCAGTAATCTAATGTTTCATCAAAATAACGCCTATTGAAAAGCCCCGTGAGATGATCCTTTATAGAACTCTCTTTTAACCGTCTTATATGCTCTGAGTGGATAAAACTCATAATAATACTCAACACTGAAATAACTAAAATAAAAGAGATGAAACTTGCTTTTAAATCTGGAGTAAAACTCGTTGCCAACATTAATAATAGGTGCACTCCTAACAGTTGGATGATAGAAAGTAATATAGTGAATAATAATGGCAACAAGATACTTGCAAAAACAACAGTGAAAGAGACAAATATGAGTGGAAAATAGTCTAAACTTTGAAAGACAAACTCTATTAATACAGAGCCCCACGTTCCAATTATTACCATGAACATTGCCACATAGGAGGCAGGAGTATATCTATGTTTCATCGTAAAAAAGAAGCCAATACCACATGCTACAAGAAGAGCAGATAACAAATAGAAATAAGATACCTGTTTATTATCATTATAGGTATTAGTTTTTGCTATAACAAAGAGTTCAAATATTAATAATATAAAGATAAATGGGAGGAGCCACCGTAAAAAGGTTCCTCGTAAATCTTTAAATTCTTTCATCCGTTTTTTGTGCAATAACAGCTCCATATTTTTAATTACATAAATTCATACATATAATCTTAACGAGCAATGAAAAGAGAACATCTCTTTTTCTCTTACAACAGGGTATCACCACCTCTATAAAGAGAGGTGATAGAAAGGACAACCGCTTTATGTCCTGGGTAGTGAGGAGGGTTCCACCCCTTCATGAAATCATATGAGGGACCTCTCGTATAAGAAGTAAGGTTTCCTTTTGCCTGGTAAGAAGTAACATCTTTGGTAATAAAAAGAACCGAACCAATACTTCCTTCATCAATATTCTTATTAGTTTTACCAAAATAATTATCTGCTATGACAAAGTTACCATCACTGTCAAGGTCAATACTTGAAACATAGACACTATTTACCACACCATCTCTACTCGTTGTAGTAAAAACAGCAGGTCCTTCTCGATTTTTCCATGCTTCGAACAATTCTTCCTTATATGATTTCACAATCACCCTCCACTTCTCACATATAATATATCATGAGAAGAAATATTGAAAGAGATAAAAAAAGGGGAAATATTGCTTAATACCTATTAAATCACTCATCTTTAATAATTAAATTGCATTCATTACAAAACTAAAATAATATAAATACATATGTTTGTGCAAAAAGATATACGTATATATTGAATATTTACATGATATTTTTATTTCTAAAAAGGAAGAGAGCTTTGACTATTATTATCAGAATAATTGCGATGTTTGTCCTGTTTATACATCTTGCTATTAACAATACTTTTATTCCATATACAAAGCAAGCATAGCACTCTTAGTTATGAAAAATAAGCATCATATCAATTATCCGTCATAATTCTAATCAATATTTAGATTCATTTATTATAAGAGGCACCTACACGAGACACTTATTTTTAAAGATGTGTGGTTTTAGTCCAAAAAACCTTATCAATTTTTTCAGTTTTTTTATTTTTTTTTAGAAAAATCTTTCCTGTTATTTACAAGAGAAGTGATGTACAACGGAAGTTGGTGGTTACTTCTTTCAATTCTTGTTACATCAAAGGAAACACAATAGATGAATAACTACTACTATTGGGGTAATGATGGGGAATTTTCATTTCTTTTTCACACTTCTCAGCAAATACAGCACACACACCTTACCACCACTATACCCACCTAACAAAACAAACATATGCGTTCCTTTACATTTCACAAGAATGCAT
>CAYVRR010000125.1:0-4658 GCA_964453215.1 uncultured Spirochaetaceae bacterium
AGGAGGGGACTATATGAAAAAAGTATTAGTTCTAATGATCATCGTTATGCTATTTTTAGGCACGGCGAACATCTTTGCAGCAGGTGCTAAGGAGGAAGGTGGACCTGTAACAGTAAATATTGCACTCGCAAATAATCCAATTTCTCAAGCAATGAGTAAACTAGTTCAAGAACAGTATAAAGCCGACAATGTGATAGTAAATGTTTCTGTACTTCCAGAAAATGATTTACGCCAAAGACTCACAACAGAGGCTTCTTCAGGTGGGACAACGTATGATATTTTCTATATCGGCCCTTATGAAGCTCAAACATGGGCAAAAAATGGATGGTTAGAGAATCTAGAGCCATATTTCAACAAAATGAGTGCAGAAAGAAAAACGTGGTATGACAGAAAAGACCTTATCCAAGGAATGGTTGATTCTCTTGCAATTAAGGGTGAATCCTATGCACTTCCTTTCTATGGTGAAAGCTCTTTCATTATGTACAACAAAGAATTATTTGCTAAAAAAGGGTTAACAATGCCAGCAGAACCAACTTGGGATCAAATATATGAACTTGCTAAAAAAATTCATGACCCAGCAAAAGGTATCGTTGGAATGACAATGCGTGGTGCTCCAGGTTGGGGAATGAGTGGCGCTCCGTTTGTAACAATGGTTAACGCATTTGGTGGACGTTTTTATGATATGAATTGGAATGCAACTGTAGATACTCCAGAACAAAGAGCTGCCTGGGCAATGTACAAAAAAATATTACGTGAAGCAGGACAAGCAGACATTCTCTCTTACACCTATAATGAATGTATTGCACTTATGGCTAGTGGTAATTGTGGTATCTATTATGATGCAACAAGTATTGCACCTCCTCTTGAAGCAGATGATTCAAAAGTTCAAGGGAAAGTTGGGTATGTGATGGCTCCTACTCAAAAACTCAAAACTAACACAGCATGGCTTTGGAACTGGGCAATGGGAATTAACCCAAAATCATCTGATGCTAAAAAAGCTGCTGCATTTGATTTCATGCTTTGGGCAACAAGCAAAGATTATATTAAAAAAACTCTCGAACTTGACCCAACTGGCGCATCTACTCCTCCAGCTTCAAGATCATCCACGTATGAGCTTCCTGTCTATGCAAAAGCTCCATATGCTGAAATGACTCTTAAAACATTAGAGGGAATGGACTTTACCAAACCTACTTTAGAACCTGTTCCTTATGTAGGTCTTCAATACATCGCTATTCCAGAGTTTGCTGATGCAGGAACGAAGATGACCGAATACTTAGCTGACTATGTTGTTGATAAGATTTCCCTTAATGAAGCAATTAGAAAAACACAAGCTGTGTTTGAACAAGTTGCTATTGATGGAAATTATCGCTAAGGGAACTACACCTTATTCTCTTTTCTATCTGTCTGACTCATGTCAGACAGATAGTTGCGTCACTAGATGCACATCAAGCAACGAATATGAGGGCGCTTTCATGTAAAGCGTAAATGGAAATACCATGAAAACAATAAGAAAAACTGATTATGCATTTTTGCTTCCCGCTGTTGTGGTTGTCGCAATAATGACTCAAATTCCCTTTTTACTGACGATAATATTTTCCACTCTTCGCTGGAATTTGTCTCGCCCCGATCTACCACGAGTATTTAATAATGTCCAAAACTATTGGCATTATCTCAAAATAGAATCATTATCACAAATTCCAGAGTTCTACACTATTCTTTGGCAAACTATTCTCATTACTGGAATCACCCTTTTATTGTGCTCAATTGGTGGATTTTTATTGGCTCTTTTATTAGATCATGATATCCCGGGGGTAAATATTGCTAGAACACTCATGCTTGGACCCTTTTTCGTGATGTCTACAGCAAGCGGTGTTATTTGGAAAACAACCATATTTAATACTACCTTTGGCTGGTATGGAGTACTCGCTAAATCGCTAGGATTCACCCCTGTAGATGTAGTCTCCTACTACCCAATTCCTGTAATAATTGTCCTTTTTACGTGGCAATGGATGCCATTTTTTATCCTTGTACTCTTATCGGGGTTACAAGGGATTCCCCAAGACCTCGTCGATAGTATGAAAATAGATGGAGTTAATTGGATTCAGGGAGTTTTTAAAATCAAGCTACCACTTATTATGAACCATATGAGAGTAGCCATCATGCTAGGACTTGTTTTCTTAATTAAAGAATTTGGACTTATTCTAGTTACTACAGCAGGGGGACCTGGAACTCGCTCATACACCCTCCCTTATGCAGTCTATATGCAAGTATTTAGTGCCAACAACATTGGTCGTGCAAGTGCTCTTGCAGTTATGACTGTTGTACTAACATTAATCCTTGTCAATCTTCTTTATCGTTCAATTGTAAAAAGAAACGAGAAATATAGCTAGGAGGTCTTGAAATGGAAAACAGGTCTATAATCACTATTCAGAAAAAGATAAAAAGAAAACACTTTATTAAAAAATGGGCTCTTGCCATAATTATTTATGCTATAGCAATTTTCTACTTCTTCCCTATTCTTTATATGTTTTTATCGGGGTTTAAGACTGAACAGCAAGCTGTTATGCCAAGCATCTTCTTTAGGCCAACCCTTGTAACATATAAAAAAGTGTTAGGAGATCCTACCATATACCAGTATTTGACAAATTCCTTAATTCAGGTAATTGGAGGGACAGGAATAAGCCTCATATTAGGAGTGCCTGCTGCATTTGCAATTGTTTTTGGACGATTAAAGCACAGAGGTTCGAATAGCAAATTCTATTTATGGTTCATCACTACAATTCTTCTCCCCCCTGTTGCTGTATTAATACCACTATTTACTTGGTACCAACAGCTTAATTTAATTAATACCCCATATGGTCTCATGGCAGCCTATATAGGATTTCACACCCCTATCATTGTGTGGATGACTCACTCATTCTTTTCAGATTTACCTGATGAAATTTTTGAGGCAGCAAGTTTAGATGGATGTACCAAATTCCAACAACTTACAAAGATTGCAATACCTCTTGCTAGAACTGGAATTATCTCAGCTGCACTCCTTGTTGCAGTGTTCATCTGGAATGAATTTTTCTTAGGATTCAACTTAACAGGAAACCCAACAGCGACACTTCCTGTCTATATGGCTCGTTTTAGGGAACAACAGGGGCAATTTGTTGCTCAGTTATCTGCTTCAAGTACAATAGCTGTACTTCCTGCTATCATCCTAGGATGGATGACGCAAAAAGCATTAGTAAAAGGTCTTACAAGTGGAGCAGTAAAGGGATGATTGAGACTATTCTAGTCTTTGATGTAGGAACGAGTAGTGTAAAAATAGCTCTCTTTTCTTTTGATGGGAAGCTCATCTCATCTGTGAACACACCTTACCCTACTACCTACACATCTCAAGGATGGGCTGAACAAGAAATTCTCTCTTTTTGGAATGCAACGATTGAAGGAACCCGTAAGCTCATTGTTGCCACTGATTCTTTATCCTACTCTATTGCAATAATTTCTATTAGTGGACATATGAATGGAATGGTAGCAGTTGATGATTCAGGATGGCCAACCTATCCTGAAATAATCCATTGCGACACCCGTAGTATTAAAGAAGTTGCTTTCATTAAAAACATCTATTCACAAAACGATATATACTCGATTACAGGAAACAGAATTGATGAATATCTATCTCTTCCCAAGTTGCTGTGGCTTAAAAATAATGAAGAAGATGCATTTAAAAAAACACGTTTTGTAATTAATGCAAAAGATTATATCCAAAGTCGACTCAAAGGAGTAATCGGAAGAACGGAAAAAGAGAGTGCTACTCTTTTACACCTACAAGATGGAATTCCTGTCTGTTTTGGGGCAGGAGATGCTGCTATGGCAACTCGAGGGGCTCATATTAAAGATTCTTCTCGTGCATATGCCTCACTAGGATCTTCTGCATGGATATCAACACTCCATATGGAGCAAGTACATGATGATACAATGAGAATGCAACATTTTTATGATCTTTATGGAAATAATATAAATATCTGTAAAACGGTGCAAAGTGCAGGAGCAGCTCTTGAGTGGGCTAAGAGGATGTTCTTTAGTGATAAAGAGTACGAAAGTATTGAAAAAGAGTTACAATCTATTTCCTATGCTAGTATTCTCATCACCCTCCCCTTTTTCATGGGAGAAAGGACCCCCCATTTTAATCCTTTTGCGCAGACCTCTTTTATGGGAGCTTCAATATCTACAACTCCCCTAGAGATGGCTCTTTCTTTGTATGAAGGAGTTGCATTTGCCTTGTATGAGATAATGGAGGTTTATGATGAACTCAATATTCCAATCAACTCATTTTATTTGTTAGGTGGAGGGGTAAAAAGTAGATTTTGGTGTGAGATGATTGCATCTGTTTGCAATATACCACTACACATTCACCCCCATTATCAAAATGGCACATCGTATGGAGCAGCACTTTGTGCAATGGTAGGCAGCGGCTACTACCCATCTCTTGAAGAAGCTATTAGGAAAACTCCTTTAGTGAGTGAAAGGATTGAACCTAATAAAATTAAACACAATATGTATAAAAAGTATTTTTCTCTCTATAAAAAGATGTATCATGCTCTTAAGCCATTATTTTCAGAGTTATATAGCATACAAAAAAGTTTTGAGGAGAACCAATCATGAATATG
>CAYVRR010000126.1:0-4509 GCA_964453215.1 uncultured Spirochaetaceae bacterium
TAACCTCTGTAGGATTGAAGCTACGACTAGTTGCCTAATGTACACCGGAGCGAAGCTGCCAAGGGAAGTGTCTTTTCATACCTATCATAACCTGATACCAGAGCGGTTTGGTTGGTAGGGGACAAGGATCCTCGGTACCATGAATATTCAATTCAGCTCAGAGCCTTTGACACCGCAAGATCTGGAGCCAAGCTAGGGGTTGCAACCTTAATAGCCTTCTCCACCTCCCTCCTTAAAAAGAGCATCAGAGGGGGATTGATCATAGTGGGTGAGATCAACCTAGGTGGTTCCATTGAGCCTGTACATAAGCCGGTATCCATCGTGGAGATTGCTGTTGAGAAGCAGGCAACTGCCATTCTCATGCCTGTGTCATGCAGACGGCAGCTCATTGATCTCTCAGATGATATGGCAACAAAGGTGGATATCCAGTTCTATTCGGATGCGAGGGATGCACTGCTGAAGGCGATGATGGAGTAGGGGAGTATTTGGAGACAAATAGGAGTTTCCTGTATTGAAAATTATACCGATTGAGAAAAAGAAAAAGTATTGTCATTCTTAAGGCAGAAACAAGCTCCTTGCTTTACTGAGATATCCAAGCAGACAGGCGTACATCGGAAACCCTTGTATCATTGGTTGCAACACTTCGAAAATGATGATTTGAAATGAGTTGAACGGAGCAGAAAAACCTAGAGGCACTATCCGAAACAGGTGTAGGAATCTGTTGTACAAGCTTATCTAGAAGAGGCCCAACCCTTTAGCACGTTGACCGCAGTTTATGAATTGCATACCGAATCAACTGTTCTGAATTGGGTAAGAGATTACAAGAAGGCCATCGAAGACGGGACTCCCCTCATCCAGGGAATAGTTCAATGCTTTTCCCTCTTATTTGCTTCCTCTGCCAAACCAATTTTTCAGTTTTTCCAGCAATGAAATTTTAGTGATATCAATTCTTTGTTCAACTTTTTGTTGTGGGTATTGGATCCAAGTACAGCTTATTTGCAAGTATTTTGCTTTTTCCCCCTTAGATACATTGATCGTGTGTGAAAAGGGGTTTCCTGAACGCAAGGTTATCAATTCAGAGTATTGTTGTTTGCCCTCATTGTCTGTTACGGAGATTTTTACAGGAATGTCTGTATGGAGACTGTCGGCATTGGCTACAACAATATTCATGGAAAACGATTCACCCTCTTTTACTGATTTTGGAGTAAGTATATGCAAGCTTACTGAATCGATGAGTTGATTTTTCCTATAGGGGATTATTCTTACAAATGATTGCTCATAAGGAAACAATGTGTTTTCAACCTCAAGGCCAAAGGGTGAGGAGTCTAGCAGTTGCCGCATTTTTTCCAGTATCTGCAGCTTCCCGGTAACTGATTCATTTTCCAAGTAGGCATTTTCCAGTGTCCTCACTTGTTGATAAAGCATATCTATCTCTATTGCTGCCAGTTCATCCCATACTGATTTTTGCACAATGAGATAAACGTGCGATTGAGTCTCTATAGACTCCAGCCCCTCGAGATACTCAAGCAGACCTGCATTTTGAGTTGTAGAAAACATTACATACTTTTCGATTTTTTTCTTGAGTTCAGGTGACGTCATTGGGGATGAACGCTGAACGCGTAGGTTCTCATATTCTTTATACAATTTTTCGATTTGTATGTCCCTGAAGTTTTTCAAGGCTGATTCCTCAGCCTCAACTATCGTGGGAGCTGTTCCTTCAGTGAAATAATACAGCATTGAGGAGAACACTTTTGAAAAAAGTGTGTCTCTCCTTGCTTGGATAAGCGGCAACAGAAACCCTATCTTATCATCAAAGTTTCCTTCAACCAAAGATCCCCAAAGAGTAGATTTCAGCGAAGCATTTGCTTTGTTGAGCACTTTGATTTCCTGTACTGGCGACATATCCGGGTAGCGTGAGGATAAAATTGACTGCGCCTTCTCCCTTTCCCTTAAAATTTTTCGTACTTTTTGAATCTCCCAGTCACTCCTGTTGATGATTGCATAAGTGGTTTGTTCCTTTTTATGAGTATAGGCCTCTTCGATGTAGATTACATTCTCAAATTCCTGATGCAACGTCTCTTCTATGAGCTCTTCAAATACAGAAGATTGTTTCATACCATCATCACTGAGGGAGGCTGTCCTGGTGGAGAAAATGGTTGTTTGGATTTGGGACGCCAAGTCTGAAATGGCCCTCATTTTAGCAGTCTTAAGTGCCTGTCCCTTATTGTCGTTCTTGGTGATTCCAGTGCCTATGTAGAATTCATCAGCTGGATAGAGTGCTCGATCGAAGAGAATAGGAGCAGGAGTTCTGCAAGAACTTACAGAAATTGTTAGGAGAAGTACGCTTATGCACAAGCCAATAAGGTTTATTTTGGCCCTCATGCGTGCATACTACCATGAGTGATTATTATTTACAACTTTTCCAACTCCTTAAACACAAAGGATATTAGCTGTTTGTGATAAAAAATCGAAAAGTGTTGGATTGAGACATACTACTATCGTGACTAATACATTGATAAACGCATACTATATATGGAATACCTGCTTCAGTGAGGGAATGATGAGGGAAGTCCTCGTAGAGTGCTTTGAGATGTATGCTCCTGTTTTTGGCAAAATGATTGCATCTATAACAACCCCAGAATCCCCCGCAAAAAAATGGAAGCGACAATTTCATGAAACCCCTCATTTGCAAACATGGGATTGTCAGCAGAAAGGCACAAAATCCTTTCCTGCTGGGTTTCCTGAAGTTATTGAGCGTGGTTGGGTAGATAGGTTGTTTAACCGACTACCCTTGGGCTTGTAAGCATGAATGTAGGTGGAAGTGTATCCACTTGCGCAATCAAACAGGTATGCCTTTACCTGATACTGAATCTTTATATGCTTTCCCTTGCTTTCTCCGCTCTGTACCAATTGCCCGGATATTTTGTCATACCAATAATGTCCTGACCATGCCCATGAAAACATTGTTAATACAAAGCTTATTTTTACGCATGAGTAGGATACATCTCCAATAGACACTTTCTCCTCACCAATTTTCTTCGCAGCAAACTCGCCAAGACCCATAGAGCCGCGATTATCTCCGGTCCCGATAGAATAAAAAAGTATTTCATCCAAATTCGACTGGATAAAGGCCGGCATTGCAAGATCCATCTGCTGATACCACAGACCATCACCAAGCTTAAGTTTCTTATCCTGACGCTTTCCTTTAAAGGTACCGCTCATGGTAATGAAATCATTTTCCTTAACTGCAGTTATATCTGTATTATCCTGTTCTCTGTGGTAATGCCATTTCAATACAGACAGGTTGGAGTCAAGGGTAAAAATTTCCTTAGACCATTTTAGCCCATCATGGGTAATCGTCTGTATAATCTGCTTTTCTGCTGCATATCCGGAAACATCAACCTGACGAATAATCTTCTTATCTGAACTTTCATAGCTGATTGTTTTGACATTATCATGGTATGTGTATCCAGGAATATCAAAAAACTTGATTGGCTTCTGTGAGTACGCTATCTTGCCTTGTAAGAATACCTTGTCAATGAACTGCATGTTGGAAATGTTCTCTACAGGATTCTTTTCCAAGAGAATCAGGTCAGCCTCCATACCAGGCTTAACCACGCCTTTCCTTTCGGCAACACCAAGATGTTCAGCTCCATTCTTGGTTGCCAGCACAATAGCCTGCATAGCAGTAAGCCCGGATTCAACGTAGTATGCCAATTCCTTATGAACTACATCTCCGTCCAACATCTCAAGCATATTGTCCGTTCCCAAGGCAATTGGGATTCCTGCATCATAAAGCACCTTCAGATTATGTATGCTATTGACCAGGAGCATAGGTTCTTTCTCGTAGGTCATGGCATTAACAGTCGGCACAAAATGAGTACCGCTTTCCTTCCAAAGCCTGATGATGTCATCATCAGATTCTATCTGCTCGTCAAGAATACCATGCTCAATACCATATATTCCAGCTTCAAGAAGTTCTCTTACATCCTCTTTATAGAATGCATGAGCTGTTGTAAGCAGCCCCTTTTCCTTACCCTCACTGATGATCTGTTTCATTAATGCTTTGTCGAGTTTTCTGATCTGAAGCTTCTCATCAAAATACCAGTAATCACCACCCTGATAAGTGAATTTGAGGAAATCAACTCCTGCTGCCTTTAACTCGTCAATGCCGGCACTGACTTCTTCCGATGTTGAAACTTCAAGTGCCATTTCCTTTCTGATCCATGTATTATTTCCACCCAGGGTATTCGCAGGATGACCTTCAGGAGCTGTAAAATTTGGCCCCACCACCAACAGTTCAGGACCAATGATTTTTCCTGATTTGATTTGGTCACGCAACTTATAAATAAAGTGTTTTGGAGCACAGATGTCCTTGATCGTTGTAATGCCGTAGGGTAGGACACGCTCTGAGAAGATTGTCGGAATCTGTTCTTTCAAAAATCTGTCACTATTGCTAGTGTCAAGGAATATTTTAGGTAGTCCGGTAATGACTACTTGAGTCTTTCC
>CAYVRR010000127.1:0-4414 GCA_964453215.1 uncultured Spirochaetaceae bacterium
CTGCAGCCTCAAGAGATATTCAGCAACTTCTCCTTGAAAGATTGTTGGTACCCTCACCGCTCCCTTGATTCCATGGAACAGCAGTGCTGTCTTTGTGTACTCAGCCTTGGGTGTATCAGCAGGTGCATATGCTCCCTATGCAATATTCTGCTGGCTGACTCCCATTGTGGTAGCAATATTCGCCTATGCAAATCTCTCTATGGAGCGTGTAGCCCCAAGAGAGACGGAGCCAGAGGATCAGCAATAGTCAGCAAGATTGGAGATTTCTTGGTCTTCATATGCCGCATACTTCTGAAAAGAGGAATTATCAATATGAGACGCCCATGGTACATTAAAAATAGGGAATTCCCTACTTTGGAGGATAAGATGGCACAGCAATTTATTGACAATGCAAAAGTGATGGCCAAAGGTCAGGTGACCATCCCCAAGGACGTTAGGACAGTTTTGGGCATCGGAGCCGGGGATCGTGTGACTTTTCTAGTGGATGGAGGTAATGTGAGGATTATTAACTCAGCCCTCTATGCAATGGAGATTCTACAAAATAAGATGGCAGGTGAATCACAGAAGGCAGGCTTGGAAGATGATGAGGATGTGAGGGAACTTGTAAGAAGCCTCCGCTCTGAGAATATTGAATGAGAGTTCTTATTGACACGAACGTTTTAATTTCAGCAGCACTATTTCCCCACAGCACAAGCTTTTTCTTCAAGAAAGAGCTTAAGAATTTCCTCACCCCAGCGTTGGATCCTTTGGGCAGGAGTATCATTGAAACTTGTTTACGGGAGGGGACACTCCAGGAGTATCTGGACCTTGTTCCCTGTTCTGGTGCAGGGGTTGAACTGTGTAAGAGTGTATCTTCATACTTTTAGTCTTGATCAAATTCCACTTCTGCTTCAGCTTTCTCATGAATTTCAATCCTGGCATGGATATCAACTTCATTGACAAACCAGTTGTTTGCACGACAAAGCTGCATGAATTCAGCAATTCGGTTTACTCCCGTGATTTCATGTAGTGTGATTACCACACCGAAATGTAGGCCTTTGCCTGACTTGGTTTCCAAACGTTCCTTGGTCTTGATATTGATACCCCAATTGGGTGACGATTCGCTAAGTCGTATTCTGGGACGGTTTCGGGCCTTCTTTTCTTCATGAATATGTTTCACAGGATCCCATTTCCGGTAATCCCGCCGTACTTCCTTTTCAAATAGACAATGGGCTTCGTCGTCTCCCTGAGCATTATTGTTTATTGCCTTGATCTTGCCAAATTTGTTCATCCTTCCCAGATGAATGTCCATTTCTGTATCGGTATAGTCAACTCCTTGCGAACGGGAACATTTTGGAAAATAACAGAGTGTGGCTTTCGCAATATAGGGGAACTGGTCTTTGCTTAATGGAACGGGAATGGTGTACGCATAGGTTTCATATGCTTCCACCACCCCGTGTACTACAAAGCGTATTTCTTCATTTGGAGATGTCAAAATATCCTGTATCTTGGTTGGGACAACTCCGAAGCCGATCAAATTCTGGTTGTTTGAATCGATCTTCCAGCCTGCGGCAGAATCGAGTAGTAATGCTTTGGCAATCTCTCTTGGGAATCCCATTACATGTATGAGATAGGCCAGTTTGCGGGTGATCCAAGGAGCTGCAAATGAAGTACCCCGTTCCTTCATCCTTCCACGGTTTGAGTAGACGATCATGCCATCTTGGCTGTCTCCACCAAATACAGCGACATCTGGTTTGTTGAAAAAATGTAATGCAGGTCCCTTGCGTGCATATTCCACAGGATCCCCTGCCAGAGTCACTGCATTTACCACAACCGAGTTGACTGAATCGGCGGGAGAACCAATTCTTGGACGATCTATATGACGATTTCTATTATTTGTGCCTGCTACTACAAAAATGATGTCATACAAGAATTGGAGCTCATCAAGGAGTGCTGCCTCAGGAGAGATAAAGTTCTGGTCGGTTTCCAAAGGTGATCCGAGGGATATGTTCCATACCTTAATATCTCTGTTCGTTTCTACGATAGAACGTATTACTTTCATCAGATAGGCAGAACTGTTTCGTGTATGCTTGGCAACGCCAAAATGACGCACACGAAAACGTCCACATCCATCATCAAGATGCTCATTGAGAGTAGGTCCATCTACAAGGATGGATGAGACAGCTGTTCCGTGCGCGTAATCTTCATCTTCAATAAGATCAGGAGATATCATACAGTGATACTCCACCCATGAAGAGAAATATGATGATTGGTCGAAGAGCGTGTCGATGACGCCAATTACTGGTTCATTTGTAGGTTCAGGGATAGAAAATTCTGATGAAAGGCTCTTTATTCCATCAAGAGAACGTGCATCAATTCTTCCAAAATCGGAGACTGCCATGGCAACAAGATAGGGGGCTTTGCTGATAATCTTATGGTACTGTTCAGGAGTTACCATCCAGGTAAGATCATCCAGGATTCTGATGGGTTCTTGTTGTAATCCAAGATTCTTAAGAATTTCTTCCCGATTTATACCGGTATCGTAAAGCGTGATAATTTGACTCCCCGAAATGGGAATATTTCGTTCTTCAACGTTAAAGGAATCAAGGTACCAAGCATCTTTTAAAATCTGACAAAAAGCGGATTTACTCAAGCCCTGTGCAGTTATTGCACGTTCTTTCTGGGTTTTCCAGGAAAACTCCTCCCTTGAAAGTTTTCTCTTGAGCTTTTGTTCGTTATTGTTCAGGATATTTATCTCTTCAGCCGTGATTGTGTTGTTGAATTCCTCTGCTAGTAATTGGGAAACTTTCAGAAGTTTCCCCAAACCCTGCTCAATGGCATGAATATTCACACAATGTGTAATAATGTGTTTGGGAGGAATGGATTCGGTAAATTTGGCACCTACAATAGTCCTGTTGGGTGATTCCGATCCATTGGTAAGAATTTTGCCCATCCTATTACTTTTTGCTACGATATCTTTATAGTAGATAGAGACAAGTGGCTTGAACGGACTGTGAATTTCTTTCCAGTAGCGGTGCACCTTTTCAAGAGACTGAGTCAGTCTGTATATATCTGAGACGGTAACGCTACTTCTTGCAGGGAGCGCAGTAGGTCCTGGACGGCTAGGATTGGGAGCGTGATTGAATGTTCCTTTTAGTTCCAGAATTTTGTTCATTGTGTTACTCCCAGCAGTTCTCGTGATACTTGGCTCTTCGATACTTTGGTAAGGATTTCTATATCACGTACAGAGAACCCCATCATTTTGAGCTCTTTATAATCTCCTGCAAATCCTGGTTTTACCTGTTTGAATAATCGTGCAAGATAGTCGAAATCCTCATGGGGATTGCTGAATGCTATGGCAGTTTTAATGAGATTCTTTAATTCACCGGGATAGGGAAGAGGATCCATCAGTGCAATGATTTTCCTAAACAGTCGGACATTTCTTCCTTTAAACCTGAATTGCTGTAAGAGATCCTCAAGAATAGTCTCTGCGATTTCCCTTAGGTCCGCATTTGTGTAACGAGCAAAATCAATTACTTTGTCAAATCTACGAATGAGAGCCTTGTCAAATGATTCATACAAATTTGTCGTTGCTAGTAATACGATTCGATTGCTAAGATTATCAAGTCCTTTCAACACAGCGGATGTAGCCCTGCCCATCTCTCGTAAATCACGTATACTGGTTCTATCAAGAGCAATTGAATCCAGTTCATCGAAGAGGATAATGATTTGTTCTGGATAGGGAACATTATTAATTTCAGCAAACAGCTCTGAGATATTTTTCGAAGTTTGTCCCATCTTGCTGTCTACGAGCAAATCAAAATCTACTACAAAGAGTTGTCGGTTTAGAATTCGGGCGAGCTGCTTTGCACTTTCTGTTTTCCCGGTTCCTGGGGCTCCTTGAAACAAAAACTTATTAACCCCTGCGCCATAGCTGACAGCATTGACAATACCCATCAGTTCATCCTTGATGCATTCTGGGAGTGGTAGCGTAGTAGGTGGACATTCAAGCTTTCTAAGATAGTCCAATTTCCCATTCAGCACTTGTGGTATAAATGTATTCTTGTCAGATAATAATGCCATGATATAGTCACCAAGTTCACTATCGTTGTTCCTGTTGAAATCTACAGCTATCTCATATGCTTCATCACGGAAAGCTCCATCATTTCTTTCGGTATAATACTTTATCAAGTTGATTACATTCTTCTTTTTCATTGTATTTATTCCTGCTCTTACAGAACTCTTCATAATTATCTATGGACAGAATTACTTATTTTTGGGACACATATATTAAACAACTATCACTATACACATATTTATCTGTTCGCGCAAGTTGAAACACGAGGCAATGATGAAAGCCCCTTATATGCATGAATGGGAATTCAAGAAGTATAACGTTTGCTTGTTCTGCAAAGGAGATCCTTTACAACTAGTA
>CAYVRR010000128.1:0-4397 GCA_964453215.1 uncultured Spirochaetaceae bacterium
TATGAAAAAATACTTTGATAGCATAAAACAGAAATCAGAAATTGCTTTCATTCTACCGTTACTGGTGATGATGGTCGTATTTTTGTTAATTCCGATTTTAAAGGCTGTGGTTATGAGTTTCCAGTATTGGTACATGACCAAACCTTCAGATCGTGGGAATTATTTCTATGGGTTACAAAATTATATTGAAGTCCTAAAAGATCCTTTTTTTTGGAACTCTGCGTTGATTACCTTTAAGTATATCGTAGGTACAGTAATTCTAAGATATTTGCTTGGTTTTGTTTCGGCGTTGTTGTTGAATCATTCTTTTCGGGGAAGAGGTTTAGTCAGATCTCTGTTAATTTTTCCTTGGGCAGTTCCCGAAGTTGTAGCTGCTCTAATATGGATTTTGATGTTGGATAAGGATTATGGCATCATAAATTTCATTTTGATGAAGGCAAACCTTATATCTGAGAATCTGGGGTATTTGATGGATCCTACTCTTGCTCTACCAGCTGCAATGGTTGTAAATATTTGGAAAGGCTTTCCTTTTGTGGCAATAATGTTGCTTGCAGGGATGCAGAGTATCCCAAATGAGCTGTATGAGGCCTCAGATATGGACGGAGCATCCCCTTGGCAGAAAATGAGATTCATCACTGTTCCCTCGATCAAACCTATCTCCAAAATAATATTCCTTCTTCTTATTATATGGACCATAAAGGATTATGCAATCGCTTTTTGCTTGGCTCAGGGAGGACCTTCTCGTGCAACAGAGTTATTGACCATTTATATCCAACAGGTTTCTTTCAAGTATTTTGATTTTGGTAAGGGTGCGGCTGCTGGAATGATCATGTTGTTCTTCTCTGCAATATTTACGTATTACTATTTCAAAATAGTCGATAAGGGGGAAGAAGCATGAACAAAAAAAAAGTTTCAGCAATAGTGATTTTTGTTTTGATAATATCATTGCTTCTACTCACATTGTTTCCAATCATGTGGATGATTTCCACTTCCTTCAAAACTCCGGGTGAAGTGTATTCTTATCCACCCAAACTATTGCCCAACTCATTGAATTTACTTGGGTACATTAAACTTTTTGTTACTACCAGTAGGAGTTTTAAATTCCTCTCTTGGGTAAGAAGCAGTTCAATAGTTGCTATTTTTTCAACAATATTCTCGTTGACCATAGCGTCTTTGGGTGGGTACGGGCTTTCGCGATTCAAATTCAGGGGCAAAAAAGCATTGATGTATAGTGTTCTCATGACCCAGGTATTGCCAGGAGCTTTGTTGTTAGTGCCCTTATATACAATTATGGGAGGGTTCAATTTGCTGGATAGTTTGTTTGGACTTATCCTGGCTAATATAACATTTGCTGTTCCTTTTTGTACTTGGATGTTAAAAGGTTTTTTTGATGGGATTCCGAATTCGCTTGATGAGGCTGCTTGTATAGATGGAGCTGGTAAGTTTTCTACGTTCTACAAGGTCATACTGCCTTTGACTATACCAGGCCTTGTAGCGACGGGAATATTTTCCTTTATTACCGGTTGGAACGAATATCTTTTTGCCAGTGTGTTTATTCGATCATACGATAAATGGACATTGCCAGTTGGTATCGCCAGCCTATCAGGTCAGTACAGTACAGATTGGGCTACAATTATGGCAGGGTCGTTTTTCATCACCCTACCGGTTGTCGTGTTGTTTTTAGTATTCCAGAAATATCTGGTTTCCGGTATGACAGCAGGTGCTGTCAAACAATAATCTAGAGAGGGTTGTACATGAAACAAGTAAGAATTGGTATTGTTGGTGCAGGTACCTGGGGGGAGACCCATGCGTCTATTTATCATGAGCACGCTAATGCAATTCCCGTTGCAATTTGTGATAAGGATATTACAAAGGCAAAAAAAATCGCCGATAAGTATGGCATACCAGAAGTGTATTCTGACTATAAAGAGATGGCTGCGACATGTGACTGTGATGCGGTTGCCATTGTCACCCCTGATTTCCTGCATGCAGACATTGCTTGTGCTTTTGCTGATGCGAAGAAGGATCTTTTAATAGAGAAGCCTTTGGCTACCAGTAGAGAAGATGTCGATAGGATTTGTGAAGCGGTCAAGCGCAATGGTGTCAGGGCCATGGTAGATTTGCATAATAGGTGGAACCCTCCTTTCAATACAGCTAAACAAAAGATAGATGCAGGGGTTATCGGGGAACCCTATACTGCATATATTCGTCACAGTGACATTAAATGGGTAGCAACTGATTTGCTTCCTTGGGCCGCACAGTCTTCAATTCTTTGGTTCCTTGGTACACATAGTCTTGATGCCCTATGTTGGTTTTTTAACGACGAGGTGAAGCGTGTTTATTCTGTGAAAAGAAAGGGCCTTCTGAAAGGTCTGGGTGTTGATACTGATGACATCTTCCAAACAACCATTGAGTTTTCTAAAGGTGGTATTGCACAGATGGAGAATGGTTGGATAACTCCCAACGGAAATGGTAACGTAAATGATTTCAGATGCACAATTCTAGGAACAAAGGGTTCTGTAAACATCAATGCTTCAAATCATAACCTAATCCAGATTGCCACGGAAGAAAGAACAGAGATTCCAGATATTCTTGTTTCAAATATGGTCTTTGACCGTTGCAAAGGCCTCTCTTATGAGAGTATTCGTGATTTTGTGGATCGAATTGTGGATGGAAAGGATTTTAGGGTTTCACTTGAAGATGCCAGAAAGAATGCAATTACGATTATTGCAATTCTAGAGTCAGCTGAGAAAAGGGTTCCTGTTGAGGTGAAGCTTTAAGGTTACCCATATTGCATAAAGGGAGCAAAAGACAAGACAGCCGGCACTGCCGGCTGTCACCCGATAGTTCTTATATGTGCGATGTCTCTCTCATAATCTTTTCTTTGGAACTTCTTCTTGTGTTTCTGGTAGAGTAGTTTACAGGACTATAATAAAATGATCCCATTTCCTACAGCAAAGAGCTTTTTGAATCTTACTATCTCAATACCAGTACCACTACAAGTGTTCCCTTCATCTTATGGCTGATCTTCCTCTTCCTTATATTTTTGGTGTTTGTATTGAGATTATTCACTAGTAATTACTGTTAAGAGGTGCCTATGCAATTACATGAAACAGAACTCCGTTTGGTTATTTCCCATTTCGCTATAGAAGGATCTCTCATCTCTTTGCAGGCGAACCACGAGGGCCATATCAACAGTACATTCATCTCTACCTTTATGGAGCGGGGAACCATCAAGAAGTATACCCACCAGAGGATCAACAGCTATGTCTTTAATAATCCCCTTGAGGTGATGGAGAACATACAAGCTGTCACCGAGCATATTCGCTCGAAACTCATCGGTACCTTTAGTGATATGGACCGTCGTTGCCTACGGGTCGTTAAGACGCGTGAGGGTAACCTTGTCCACATTGATCCAGAAGGGGAATACTGGAGAACGTACCACTATATAGATCATGTTCGAACTTTCAACACTATCACAGATGCCGGTCAAGCCTACCTGTTGGGTGAGGCAATAGGCAACTTCCAACTGCAGCTCGCTGACTTTGATGGTGAATCCCTACACGAGACAATTCCGCGGTTTCATGACATGGAATTTCGGTACCAGCAACTTGAAGAGGCGATTCAGGTCAATCATCAGGACAGGGTCGCTCAGGTAGGTCCAGAACTTGCTTATCTCAAGGAAAACAAAGAGCGGGGGCTGGTGCTATGGGATGGAATGAAGGAAGGTAGGCTACCTACCCGGGTCACCCACAACGACACAAAAATAAACAATGTCCTGTTCAATGCGGATGGATCGGGGGCGCTGTGCATCATCGATTTGGATACAGTGATGCCCGGCACCATCCTGTTTGATACAGGAGACATGATTCGTACTGCTTCCTCCACTGGCGAGGAGGATGCTACAGACCTCTCTACAGTAAGCTGCGATGTGAAGCTACATAAGGCTCTTATTCATGGCTATCTATCAAAAGCAGATTTTCTTACCTATCAGGAGCGCGCCCTCGTTGTCGAATCGGGCAGGAATATTACCCAGATCATGGCTGTACGGTTTCTCACTGACTTCCTCAATGGAGACAAGTACTACACCATAGAACGAGAAAACCATAACCTCGACCGGGCAAGAACCCAGATAAGACTGATTCAGGATATGGATGAAAAATGGGATATTTTGAACCAGGATACTTGAACAAATATAACCACACAATGGAAGACCTCCAGAACAATAGAAATTCCTTGTTCGGTTCAATAGGTTACCATTGTCATTCCACACTCCTGGAAAAATGATTGCTTGCTGATCTTGTATGGGAAAGAGTAGGAAAGAAGTGTTCCTTCTTACCTGAAAAACAAACAGCCGGCATTGCCGGCTGCTGCTCAGTAGTTCATACTACTTTTCT
>CAYVRR010000129.1:0-4395 GCA_964453215.1 uncultured Spirochaetaceae bacterium
TAGGTTCTATAATAGCATACTTATTTCAACTTAGATACCTATCTTGAAATAAGGAACCAATTATTTGATTCTTATTTCAAGATAGACCTCAAAAAGTAAGAAATGAACAGAGCCCCTCTTCTTTAGAAGAGCTCCTTTTGGATGTACTCTTTCTTTTGTAGCTTTTTCTTCATTCGCTTAATTGAAGTTTCCTTACCTAATGTAGTATATGCTAAGAGTGCTTCCTCATATCGATGCATCGCTTCATACGTTTTTGCTATACCAGGGATATTATTTATTTTCTTGTAGCATCGAAGAGCATCAGAGAAATAGCCGTCTTCATAAAATATCTCAGCAGCTCGTTTGTGTTTCCCCTCTTTTTCATATAAAAGAGCTGCTTCTTTATACAAATCGTTATCGATGCAAAAATTGATAATCTTTGAGTAATCAGTGCAATGTTTCTTAAGGTAATTGAGTGCTTCTATCTTTCGTGTAAAAGAGAGAGTAAATAGCTCATAATTGTGCATATCTATTTCAATCTCTTGTAGTAATGGGTCTAAAGAGGAAGGGAGAGTCTCTTTTGAAAGTGCAATCAAAAGAGGATCATTACTAGAAGCAAGCTGTTTTTTGAATTGATCAATACATGCTTTATCAGAAGTACCATGTTTCCTTACGATCTCTACTATATGGTTAAGATAGCGTGTGTTAATAATAAGGTCAAAAAAGATCTTAGGAGTCCGTTCTACTTGGTAGAAGAAGTCGAATGTTGCTAGGTATGTTTGTATGAGTGGAATAAGATCATAGGGAGTCTTCTGTGTATAGAGCTTAGAAATAAGTTCAAGTACGAGTCGCTCCTCTTGTTCAGATACTAACTCACTTACCATCCGCTGTTCCTTAGTAGTTATAAAGTTCTCTAAAAAGGTATTTGAGACAACAAGGTTCTTTTTCTTACCAATGAATTCAATCCCTTTTTCATATTCTTCTACTGCTTTAAAATAATTGAGAACTTCTTCATCTCTCTTTTCAGTACGTATGGCAGACTTGAGAGCCCCATTAGGTTCATTCACTGCCATATAGCGGGTGAGTGCTTTACTATACTCCCCCTTTCTGTATAAACTCTCACCCTCTTCATAACATTCTTGAGCTAAATATTGATCAAAGCGCCACCCCTTTCTCATAGTAGATCGAAGTATGTCAATTACCTTATAGTGAGATTCTGTATCGTCAATCTCTTCATATAGATCAATAGCTTGTTCTATTTTATCAAGGAGTGTGTAACACATTGCAGCTGATGCTTTATCATCAGCACGTAGATATTCACTTAATGCGAGGTCATAGCGTTTCTTTTTGAAGAACAAAGAGGCAGCTTCATTGTGTTTATTACTAGAGGCATAACGAACTGCTGCTTTAAGCATTGTTCTTGAATTCTCTTTGCCACTCTTTGCTTCTTCTAGGAGCTGACTCGTATTCTTCTTTAATTCATGAGAGTAGAGGGTAAACGCCTCTATCGCTAATGAGTACTCTTTTCTCTTCTCATACAAGATGCCTAACTGATAATAATCTTCTAACACTCTATAACACTCTATTACTTTATCCCAATCTTTTACTTTTTTATAAAGGGGGATTGCTTTATCATAAGCTTTAGATTGAACATACAAAGTAGCTGCCTTTTTAAACTGCTTTAGCCGTGTATAGCAAAGAGCGGCTTCTTCAAACAAACCAGCTTTCTCATAATTCTCTCCAGCTAAGATGTAGGACTTTAATTTGAAGTAATGGTGAGCTAGTTTTGAGTAAGCCTTCCCTTTTTCCCAGTTCTCCACTGCCCTATCAAATCTTTTTTGTTTTACCCAAAGAGAAGCAGCTTCTATATATTTCTTTTCACTCTCTAACACGTATATTTGAGTAAGAATGATACGATCTTTTCGTTTCAGTTGCTTCCAAAGCACTAAGGCTTTTTTATACTCACCAGCTATTTCATAATCAATAGCTGCTTCTGCTTTCTTTCCACGCTTCATAAATAGCTCTGCGGCTACTAGGTGAAGGTTCTCGCTTCTTTTGATGTACGCCATAGAAACATCATACATAGCATCGTTAGAGCTGTTGTGGTAACACTCTGCGGCTACTAGGTAGTATTCTCGTTCAAAGAAGTAATTGCCCTGCTCGTCCCACTCACTTCTACTCGATATTCTCCTCCACACTTGAGAAAGAGCATCTTTTTCTTTTGTGCTAAAGATGTGTGGTGCAAGAGTCTCTATGTGCCACACAGGAGATGGATACGCGCCATCATAAATAATCAGGGTATTTCTTGCCCTTGTTACTGCTACATATAAAAGATTAATTTCGTGTTTGATGAGGGGGTTGTGACTTTCACTTAAGTAGTTTTCCCCATAGATCTTTCTCCAGATATCAGAAGACTTGGCATCTGATGAGAACTTCCATAGGAGCACTGTTTCAAACTCTAACCCTTTTGCTTCATGGATGGTGAATACAAGTTCTGTCTTTAGGCTTTTTATTAACTTCCTTTTTTCACTTTCACTACGAACCAAAATTACTTGATTTGCTGCAGTAGAAGCAACTTCTTTAGCCATGTTCACTTCACTCAAGCCATGAATGAGATACGGGGGGCGACCATTGAATTTCCACTCTTCCATTTTCTCATATCCACTAATACCTACGAGGTGTTGTTTTAATTTCAGTAACGCGTTAGAGAGTTTGACAATACTTCCAACACAGCGAAAGTTTAAGTGAAGGTGATGCACTTCAGGCACTACTATGCCCTGTTCATAAAAGCGACTTTTAAGTTCTTCCCAGCGAAATCCACTTGGGTTAATAATCTGCTTAGGGTCCCCTAAGCACACTACATCTCCTGGCTTTTTAGAGAGCTTAAAAAGGAGGGTAAGTTGGATGTCAGAGAAATCTTGCACTTCATCGCTCACCACTAAGTCCCACCTAAACCTATCTTCAAGTTGTTCCAATGCAATTATTGCTTTTCTACATAGATCAATTTCATCAAATTTCTTTTCTACTTCTAGCTGCTGTTGGTAATAGAGGGCAATACTATATATCTCTTCTCTATCGTAGAGGAAGTTAGGAGCTCTTTTCTTACCAAGGGTGCTATATTCCTCTAAAGAGAGTAAAGGAGATGAGAGGTGTGTCTCTTTTGTTTTAAGGATACGAAGGATCTCACTAAGGATGAAGGAATAGGTTTCATAGCTACTTTGTTGATTGGGGAGGTTCAGGTGTTGAACAAAGTTGGTGAAGTCTACAAGGGAACTCTTTTTTTCAATGATTCGTTCAAATTTCTTACTAAAATCATAATTCTTTAGTGCAAGAAGGGAATCTTTAAGTTGACGAAGTTGACTCGGTGTAAGGGTATTATTTAAGTATCGTGTTATAAGGAATTGGTAATGGCGAAGACTTACTGGGGGATTTGCTCCCTTTATGATGCTTCTTATCTCTTCCCACACTAATTCTGCGTCGTACTTCTTAGAGAGGCTGTGTCGGTTAAAGATTTCAATAAATCCTTTAAGGTCTACTTCATTCTTTAAATCTGGATAAATTCCTTTAGCTTCAAGGATTTCTAAGATGAGCTCTTTTAGCATGTAAAAGTCAACTTTCCCTGATTTCTCCTCTAAAGATGAGTGAATTGTTAGTCCTTTATAGAGCTTTTGTGAATACTCTTTAAGGAATTGACTACAGGTAACAAACAAGACTCTATCAGTACTATAGGTTCCTTTAAGGAGGTAGTAGACAGCTAATGTAGTTTTACCACTACCAGCAGTACCAGAAAGGAGTATAGGGGGAGGAAGTGCTAGTACATCCTGTTGTTCATCAGTGAGATAGAGAAAGAGTTCAAAGAAGTCGGGGTTATTATTCCCTAAAAATCTTTGAAGTTCAGTATCTCCTATGTTCATCCACTTTTGTGGGCCATAATCTTCTAAGACTTTTTGTTCAATTGATTCTTGTGAGAATGCTTCTTCATGGAGTGAATCTATGATGAGCTCTTCCATTGTCTCTTCACTTAATGCGTCAAAGTGGAGAAAGGGTGCGTTATCTGGTAGGATGGTGTGAGCTTTTTTGCTAATAGCGTCATGGTGGATAAGGGCCCATATATAGATGCAGGTACGCCTACCATCCCTACCAAGGGTGAAGATAAGCCTATCTCCTTTGTTAATTCTCGCTTCAAAGATTACTTTGTTTGAGGCTCCTTTGAGTTTTTTAACCTTTACCCCGGTATCCCACATGCCGTTTTCTAAGTAAGATAATTTTTCAAATATTCTCATCTTCTCTTTATGAGAGAATGAAAGGAGGTCTTTTTTAAGTCGATCATTTAACAATAAGAGAAACGATGATGGTTCCATGATGCCTATCATAAATTCAGAGTTGGTCTTTGTCTAGCAATTAATAGAAAATAGA
>CAYVRR010000130.1:0-4380 GCA_964453215.1 uncultured Spirochaetaceae bacterium
AAGAGAGCGCCCAAAAGGCGCTTTCTCAATTGTAAGTGAGTATCCACATCTTATCTTTTATCCATAAGTTCATATAAAAGGATTGTTCGCGGGTGAACTTACTTTCATGAGAGGGACTGCTTCTTTGCAGTTATGAGTTTCATCCCCCGTTTGTAATGAGTTCTATTAACTTCTTCATTACAAAAGCATATATTATTAGTTAAGAAGGAGTATTGTATGGGAAAGTCAACAGTAAATATTAATTTTCGCATCGATGCAGAATTGAAAACCAACTTAGAGCATGCTTGTAAAGAATTAGGATTGACTCCTACTGCAGCATTCACCAGGCAGAGTACTGCGAAGGCCCAAGACCCGAGAGATACTGCACTATGGTAGTATTGGGGGAATCATCATCGACCGACTGATCACGAAGGCTCCCAAGTCTAACGACGACCGTATCAGGTGCCTTTAGAAAAGTTGATCGTTGATCTGTTTGCAAACAAGAGCCTGATGCTCTTTAAAGGTGACTATCCCTCTGCAATCGAGATGATGCTCTTTACATATCGCATTGACCAGGTTGCAATGTAGAGATACGCACAAAGAAGGAATAAAGAGAGGGAAGTATGTGGATTCCGTCGGATAAGACGATGGCCCTAGTTCTCGTTCAGTTTTGATATATGGTAAAGCCTATCTGTTTCACACATGAGCATATAGATAAAATTCGAATAGGTTTTAGCGTGGACTACTCCATCTTTGAGTAAAGCATATTTGCCTTTGTAATATATTAAATAACTCTTTTATGACGACTGTAAGTTTAATTTGAAAGTTATTTACTGTAAACTTCATTATGAGAACCAACATGAACTAAATATTATCTCATCTTCGATAATTGTAAATTCCAAACTGATTCTATAGCTGATATTAATTGAAACCCTGTAGAGATCTGATAATTGCTCCTCTAATTTATGAAGTCGTAGAGAAGGATGACTCGGGTTTATCTTAAGCAATTTTAAAGTCTTCTCATACTGAGATAGGAAATCAGGATGTTTCTTGATGAATTTCTTAGCCCGTTTTTCATAGCTTTGAGTAAAAATAAGTTTAGGCATGTGTAATTCTTTTTATATGTTCCTCTATAGAGTCCGAATGAAAATCCCCATTTTGAAGATCTTTTTGTGATTCAACCAATGCTGCTTCTAATTCACAATTCCTTAAATAGTTATACTCATCGATAGTAAGAACAACATATTTGCTCTTACCTCTGACAGTGATAATCACCTCATTTTGGTCTACAGTCATCTGTTCAAGTATTGAAACACCTTTAACTTTTAGTTCATTTGCAGTTATATTATTTACCATATTACATTCCTCAATATTAGAGTATTATATATAGTACGATTAGTCTGTTGAGTTCTAAGTATGATTCATACTGTTAAAGCGCTATTTGTTTACAAATGATAAAATCTTTGCATTCTTATCCTTATGAGTGTATATCATAATACCACCGAAGGTTAAAAAACAAATAAAGATAGTTTCATTCTATATGTTGATATCGTATTGACAGAAGAGTTTTTGTCTTTTGGTACTCGACCTGTCTATCCTCAATGGTTAAAGATATGAAAATCAATTCCAAATCTGGGATTTGCAGTGACATTTTCTACCCAAAAAGTTATGAAACTATTAAAAGATCTCATAGGTGAAATGAGCCAAAGTAGTTTACAGAAATCTATTGGTCTTCTGGATAGAGAGCACGTTTGAAAATCCTATATACATCCAGCGCTTGAAATACTCATCCACCATAAGAATCAATTAGTACCGTTCAAGTGTGATTTTTCAGAAATATTATGTTGGATGATTGAGACTCTAGGATATGAATAATTCCTGAATCTGTATAAATCATATGAATAGGCGTGTCTCCTCGATTATACTGTGTGAGAAGGAACGATTGAGCAATTAGTCGTATGTAGCACTATTACACGTAAAGAATGTTAATTTTAAATAGAATATCCTCCAATATTTGTTACAATGCATCGATTTTCTAGTTGGAATTCGTTCAACATTCATATCAGTTTTTAATGGAAGTGTTTATGGCTCTCCTCAATCTCAGTGCATACAAGTTAGCGAAAGATAACAATGTTCCAGTAAGCAGGATTCAGGAGATTCTCAAGAATCGAAGGAGACTCTCTATGGATACAGCCCTGTGGCTGTCCCATTATTTTGGTGCAAGTGATGAGTACTTCATCAATCCACAGATAAAGATTAATCTGGAGTCTAAGAAGATTGCTATCAAGAAAGAGATTGAATCCTTACCGACGTATAAGAAATCTCTTTGTAGTTGAATTATAAGCAATATGAAACAATGATTTGTTACAATCTGTATTATACTCTTCTTGTGAGAAAGGTAAAAGAGAAGAGACTCTCTTTAGGTTTAAGTTCTCTTTTCTCTTTAATTATCGTCTTCATCCGTTTGGAGCATTTGTGAAATTATTTCTGTTATTAGAGAGATCTTCATAATAGCGGAGCCATATATAGGGGTAGGTAGATAATACCTTCTTCCTCCTTCACATCGCTTGTATGCAACACATAGGGAGTGTGCAGTTGCTGTGCATACTTTGTCTTGAACTTTTTCAACGAACTCAATGTGTAATGCTTGCCCGATTTTACCTCGATTGGAGAAATGTTGTGCCTGTTGCTGATCTTGCTCTTTGCAATCAGAAAATCAATTTCCATGCGAGAGGTACTATCTTCACGGGATGAGTTGGAATAAAAATAGAGCTTATGATTGTTTGATACCAACATCTGTGCCACCATATTTTCCATAATCATTCCTAGATTAGTTTCCAGTTTATCAAAGAGGATCTTTTTGTAGATTTCTTCACTCACTATACCGTTTTCATCGAAGGCGTGACTTATAAGAAGTCCCGTATCTGCCATATAGCATTTGAGTGTCAAACGGTCCATGTTTAGTCTCAATCCAATATCTGGCGCACTAGAGTTGTAGCACATGTTTGCAATCATAGCATCACTTAGCCAAAATAATGCATCTTCATAATCCCGCATGCGTGCTTCTTTTTGCAATGATGAAAGCTTGAATTTCCTGTCATGTTTTTTGAGTTGTGCAGGAATATCGTCGAAGATCTGTGTAACCTTCATTTCATAGCCTTTGGCGTGCTTCACAATGTCAGATCGATAGAGCTCAAGAATATCCCGTTTTACCCGGTCTACCTTGGCAAAGTCGTGAGTACTCACATATGTTTTAACTGCTTGGGGCATTCCTCCCACAATGAGATACTGCCTGAAATAGTCCATGGCTTTTCGATGAAGGGCTTGTCCCATCGGTTTCGTATCTTTGAAACACTTATCGATTAAGTCCATCAACGTATCATGTTCCTGAGCCCACAGGAACTCCTCGAAATCTAAAGGATACATGCTAAGATGACGTTCTTCTGAGGGAATAACAATATCCTCTACATGCTTTTTTATGCTCATCAAGGAACCTGTTTCGATATAGTCATATCGACGGTCAGCTACAAGATACTTAATTGCTGCCCGTGCCCTTGGAAAAAGCTGCACCTCATCAAAAATAATTAGTGAATTGCGTTCATACAGTTTGACATTATAGTAATTTGAAAGATACAGAAATAACGTATCCAGATCTTCTAGGTAGTTGATGAAAAGATCTGAGACCTCCATGCTGACACGGTTGAAGTCGATCATGATATAGGTTTTATACTCAGCCTTTGCAAATTCCTCTACAATATAACTCTTGCCTACACGACGAGCCCCATCGATCAGCAATGCTGTCTCTCCATCTTCTTCTCGTTTCCATTTCACCATATCTGCGTATATCTTTCTTTTCATTGTGTAGCCTCCCTTATTCCACGTTTTCAAGGATTTGAACCTCTATCTTAACACACATATTCAAGATTTTAAAGTATAGTTTTATACACGTTTTCAAGGTTTTTAGAAATGCAAATGCACTTGTTAATCAAAGTAGACGTTAAAAGGTTTAATTCCCATGTTCATTGTAACAAAGTAGATGAGGTTAGATTGCATCATAATTTTCTGCCCCGGAAGTCACCCCGGAAGTTCTGAAGCTATTGAAACATCTCACAGGTGAGATGAGCAAATAAGCATTTACAGGATGTTATGGGACTTCAAGACGCAGAGCACTTTTGCAAAGCCTACATAACTGTAGCGATAAAACATTTAGCTATCGAAATGACGATTCCTGAAAAACCTACGAGCAGCAATCAAAAGTATCGACTAAGTAAAGTCGGCAAACAGATACAGGCGAATTTTAGTAATAAGGACAAAGTTTAAGGCAGATGAGTACAATAGAAATAATAGGTTAGTAAGAGAGGAAATTGATTCATCATCATTAATCACTTTATCAACAACACA
>CAYVRR010000131.1:0-4265 GCA_964453215.1 uncultured Spirochaetaceae bacterium
GTTATATATTAGCTCAATTTCTTCTCATTGTTGGAATTGTTCTTCTTAAGAGTTAGGATAAAGGTTGCACGAATAGATAAAAGTTGTGTATAGTATTGCTCTATGGAAGACCCTTTATCGCGACGCACACAATATGACAAGTTGAGATCTATTGAGAATAAGGATATGTGTTTATGACAACCCATATTCTTCTTATAATTATACTATTGTCGTTATCGGCATTTTTTAGCTCTGCAGAGACAGCGTTTACTTCATTGTCGTTTTTGCAAGTAAGAATGCTTGAAACAGATAAGAGAAAAAGGAGTGTGCTTGCCTTTCATTTAGCAAGCACCCCTGATTTACTACTGACAACTATCCTTATTGGAAATAACATTGTAAATTTAAGCGCTTCTGCCCTCACAACTACATTCGTCCTCTCTTTATGGGGAAATAAAGCTGTGAGCATTGCAACAGGTGTGCTCACTCTTCTTATCCTTATCTTTGGAGAAATTGTTCCAAAGAGCTTAGCAATTACCTATAATATGAAAGTTGCACGATCAGCTGCATACCCGATTAAGGCATTAACAATTGTGTTATACCCAATAATTGTTGCCATAAGGTGGGTAAGTTCACTCATCACCTCTCTATTTAGTCATGAAGTTGAAGACTCATTGTCTCTAGATTCTTTAATGCACGTTGTAGATGTTGCAGAGAATGAGGGGATAGTTGATGAGTATGAAACGTCTCTCGTACAGCGTGTTCTCCATTTTAGTGAAGCCCCTGTAAAAAGTGTAATGACCCATAGAACAGACGTCTTTAGTCTCTCAAATAGCCTCACACTGAAAGAAGCTTATATTCCCATTATTGAAAGTGGATATTCAAGAATCCCTATTTACAATGAGAGCCCTGAAGATATTGTGGGAGTTGTATTAATGAGGGATTTACTCTTAGCAGAGGTTCAACATAGAAGTGATGAACAACTTAAAGCATTTCAACACACTCCTTTGTATGTTCCAGAGACACGAAAAGTTGATGATATGTTATTTCAATTCCAACAAAATAAACTTCAAATTGCCATTGTTCTTGATGAGTATGGGGGCTTAAGTGGAGTTGTAACGCTAGAAGATATTATTGAGCAGCTCTTTGGTGAAATTTATGATGAACATGAAAGTGGGCACCCTTTACGAATTGTTCCAGAAGAGGGATCATATTTAATCAAAGCAGATACTTCATTGCAAGAAATTAATGATCAGTTAGATCTTTATCTTAGTGGACACGATTTATCAAAAACATTAGCTGCGTTCTTAATTGAGCAATTAGGGACAATTCCAATTCCAGGAGATACGTTAGAATTGAGCTTTGGGACATTTACTGTTGTTAAAATGAAGAAAAAACGGATTGAAGATGTGAGATTGACTCTTCATGACAACTCATCACTACAGTAAGATTAATTACCTGCATTGACACCTTTAAGGCTCCTCTGTATGATTCCGGCATGAGTAGTTATCCATTTGAACAAATTGAATTAAAGTGGCAAAAGTTTTGGGAAGATACCCAAATCTTTAAAGTAGATGAAGATCCCTCTTTCCCATTAGAAAAAAGAGCATATGTGCTAGATATGTTTCCTTATCCATCTGGGTCTGGACTCCATGTTGGTCATCCAGAAGGGTATACAGCAACTGATATTTATTGTCGGTTTTTGAGGATGAATGGATACAATGTTCTCCATCCAATGGGATTTGACTCTTTTGGGCTCCCTGCAGAGAATTATGCTATCAAAACAGGAACACATCCTAAAACTACAACTGAAGCTAATATCGACAATTTCAGGAAACAAATTAAGCGCCTAGGGTTTAGCTATGATTGGTCTAGAGAAATTTCAACTCATACACCAGAATATTATAGATGGACCCAGTGGATATTCCTTAAACTCTATGAGCAAGGTCTTGCTTATGAAGCTATAACTCCAATTAATTGGTGCCCAGATTGTCTCACAGGCCTCTCTAATGAAGAGGTAAAAGATGGCAAATGTGAACGTTGTGGCACTCTTGTATCAAGAAAGAATATTCGTCAGTGGATGTTACGAATTACCCAATATGCAGAGAGATTATTAGAAGACCTTGATGAGCTCAATTGGTCTGAATCAATAAAAGCGATGCAGAGAAACTGGATTGGTAAGAGTGAAGGGGCGAGTGTTACGTTTAAATTAGAAAATTCTGATGAAGTATTAGAGGTATACACAACCCGCAGTGACACTCTTTTTGGAGCAACCTACATGGTTATCTCCCCAGAGCACCCTCTCGTTGAACAGATAACAACGAAAGAAATGCAAGGGGAAGTTGAAGCTTATGTGGAAATAGCTTCTCATAAATCAGATTTAGAGAGAACTGAACTTTCAAAAGATAAAACTGGTGTTTTTAGTGGCTCTTATGCAATAAACCCTGTTAATAATAAAAAGATTCCAATTTGGATCGCAGACTATGTCCTCTCTTCCTATGGAACAGGTGCTATTATGGCAGTTCCTGCCCACGACACACGTGACTGGGAATTTGCTACAAAGTTTAATCTTCCTATTATTGAAGTGTTACAAAGTGATGTTGATATTGAGCTAGAAGCTTTCACTGGAGATGGAATTCATGTTAATTCTGATTTCTTAGATGGCCTTGATAAGCAAACTGGTATTGATACAATGAACGCATACCTTGAAGAGAAGGGAATTGGTAAAAGAAGCACAAACTATAAATTACGAGACTGGGTCTTTAGTAGACAGCGGTATTGGGGAGAGCCTATTCCATTAGTACACTGTCCATCATGTGGTACTGTTCCAGTTCCAGAGTCAGACCTTCCCCTCACCCTCCCTGATGTTGATTCCTATAAACCAAGTGGCACAGGTGAATCTCCCTTAGCAACTATTGAAAGTTGGGTGAACACAACATGTCCTGTTTGTGGTGAAAAAGCAAAAAGAGAGACAAACACGATGCCTCAATGGGCCGGTTCTTGTTGGTATTATCTACGTTATATTGATCCTCAAAACATTGAAGAAATGGCAAGTGAAGAAAAGATAGATTACTGGATGCCTGTCGATTTATATGTTGGGGGAGCTGAACACGCTGTTCTTCACCTCCTATATGCTCGATTCTGGCATAAGGTCCTTTTCGACATTGGTGTTGTAAAGAATAACGAACCTTTTAAAAGATTAGTAAATCAGGGAATGATTACCTCTTTTGCCTACCAAAGAAAAGATAAGTCCCTTGTTCCATCTGATGAAGTTGAAGAAGTTTCAGCAGATACATATATTGAAAAAGCAACTGGTGAAAAGGTAGATAGAGTCGTTGCTAAAATGTCAAAAAGCCTTAAAAATGTAATTAACCCTGATGAAATTATTCATGATTTTGGTGCAGATGCAATGCGAATGTATGAAATGTTCATGGGGCCCCTAGAAGTCTCTAAGCCATGGGCAACAGCAGGTCTTTCAGGTGTATTTAGATTCCTAGATAGAGTGTATCGTTTGACAGAGAGGGAATTAAGTGATGAAGTTCCTAGCAAAGAGCTCCTTAAAACTCTACACAAGACAATTAAAAAAGTTACAGAAGATACCAATAGCCTCGATTTTAATACAGCTATCAGTCAAATGATGATATTAGTCAACGAACTCTATAAAACAGATACACTCCCTCGAGTTATTTGGGAACCATTCATCCTATTATTAAGTCCATATGTGCCTCATCTTAGTGAAGAACTATGGGCTATAGCTGGACACGAACCTTCAGTGACAAAACACATGTGGCCAGAGTATGATGAAAGCCTCACAATTGATGACACTGTTGAAATAGTAGTTCAAGTAAATGGGAAATTAAGAGCCCGTTTTGATCAAAAGAAAGGATTAGATAAAGAAACTATTTTGAACCAAGCGATGAGTATAGAGCGAATTATCGAGCTAACTGATGGTAAAACTATCATTAAAACAATCGTTGTTCCAGATAAACTTGTAAACATTGTAGTCAAAGGATAATATTGATGAGGCTGCCCTATTAAGTAGTTCTACTTATCTTGGCAGCCTCTTGTTATATAGAACACACTCCCTCATCCCCATCTGTATACGACTAGAGTCAATGGTAATCTTTTTATTATAATACATTATAAATCGATGTAAAAATCGATAAATACACATAAAAAACAATAAGATGCAAATAATATATTACTGACCATCCTCGATGTATTACCTTACCCTATACATTATAAAAAATTATTTGGGTATATACCCTAATATGTGATATAATTGTCTT
>CAYVRR010000132.1:0-4195 GCA_964453215.1 uncultured Spirochaetaceae bacterium
TTGATAATTTACATTATAGATACATTGAATATAGAGAGTATAATAATGTTTTAGGTAGAATATGGTAAACATCTGTCACCAATATGCTCTTAAAATAATGTATAAAAAGATGTAAGTAAGTTATAAGTGTATATAATTATCTCATCTATAAGGGTTACAAAGAGTAGTGGATGAAGTAAGGATATAGGATCAGGAGGTGTTAGCTCTTATAATGAGTATAAAGATCGTATATCAACTCTCATTATGTATATTCTGATCTCTATTTATTGTGTGCATAAGTTAAAATTTGAATAGATATGTAGAGTGCTTAAAAATGGGATAGGTGAATCACCTATCCCATACGTTTAGTTAAAAATGGATTAACCAAGTATAAGTTTTAATACAAGAAGTATTGCGATAACAACCATTGTTATGCTAATTTCTTTACCTTTTTTGGTGAATATTTTTAATAAGATCCAGCTTAATGCACCATACATAATACCATTAGCAATTGAGTATGTAGTTACCATAAAGAGGATAGTTAAGAATGCAGGAACAGCTTCTGTTGTCTCATCAAAGTCAATATCTTTAACAGGAGAGATCATAAACAGTCCAACAAGAATAAGTGCTGGAGAAGTTGCTGCACCAGGGATAGAGATGAATAGTGGAGCTAAAAAGAGGGAAAGAAGGAATAAAATAGCAACAGTAAAGCTTGTTAATCCTGTTCGTCCACCTTCACTTACTCCTGCAGATGATTCAACATATGTTGTTACAGTAGAAGTACCTAGTATAGCACCTACTGTTGTACCAATAGCATCAGCAAATAAAGCTTCTTTACATTTAGGAATTGAACCGTCAGCGTTAAGAATATCTGCTTTTGTTGCACATCCAATTAATGTTCCAACTGTGTCGAACATATCAACAAAGAGGAAGGTGAATATAATAATTACCATATCTATAGTAAATACTGAAGCAAAATCAAATTTGAAGAAGGTAGGAGCTAGAGATGGGGGAAGGAATGATCCACCACCATAGGAGGTAACACCAAAAGGAATTCCAACAATTGTGGTTAAGATGATACCAAGTAAGAGTGCCCCTCTTACCTTATAGGCAACAAGGATACTTGTGATAACAAGACCGATAAGGGCAACAATCGCACCACCAGATTTCACATTCCCTAGTGCTACTAAAGTTGCGCCATCAGCTACAACAATACCAGAATTTTGAAGACCAATAAAAGCAATAAATAATCCAATCCCAACACTTATCGCTCGCTTCATATTCATTGGAATTGAATTAACAATTGCTTCACGAATATTAAATGCAGTGAGAAGGATAAATATGATACCTTCAATAAATACTGCAGTTAATGCTTGCTGCCATGAATACCCCATTGTTAATACAACTGTGTATACAAAGAATGCATTTAACCCCATCCCTGGTGCAAGGGCAAAAGGAAGGTTGGCTAAAAATGCCATAACTAAGGTAGCAATTGCTGCTGAAAGTGCTGTTGCAGTAAATACTGCACCAAAGTCCATGCCCGCATCGCTAAGCATAAGAGGGTTAACAATGAGGATGTATGCCATTGTTAAGAATGTTGTTACACCTGCAAGAACTTCAGTTTTCACGTCAGTTTTGTGCTCTTTGAGCTTAAAAAACTTTTCCATCTCGTAATCTCCTTAAATGATGATGTTTCATTTTACACTCAGGTATCTTATTTGTACAGAAGAACCCAGTTTAAAGTAGTTAAATTGATACTTTTTATCAAAAAGGGTACTCAATACTCTCATATAATAGATCAAAGAACCAATATATAATGAATTCATTATTTTAATAGGTTTTTATATGAATTAATTGTTCACAAACAGCGCCATAGAGTTTCTAAGTATTTCTAATTTCTCATGTAGGTTTTTGATGTTATTGTTCACACTTACAATATCTCTCGCTAAGTTAAGAAAGTCATCTCCTGTTTCATACCCTGCTAAGACTACAAGTTCTTGTATCTGTGAATATGTTGTATTAAATTCTTCTTGTATTGATCTAATTCCTTCTTTTGCAAGATTGTTCTCACTTCGTAGCTCTTTAATATGAGATTCAAGTGACATAATTTCTCTGTTTGCAATTTCTATTTCACGTGTTAAGGATTGAATTTGTTGATCCATACTACTTTTATACATAGTAAATTCTTCCATTCTAACAGTTGAAGTACAAGAGAGTGCTAAGAGGCTAATTGTAATAGTTAGACATAAGAGTAATAGATGTTTTTTGTTATACATAAAAAATTCTCCTTATAGTATGAGTAGACTCTTAGGAGCCTTTAAAGAACAGATGTAAGCAGTATACACCATAATTGTTGGGAATGCTAAAATAATTTGCAGGTGAGTCAAACCAAAGCTAAAGGTATGTATAATATTTTATGATTAATGAGAAATAGGCCACCCACCTTATGTATTATCTTTTTTATACGCTAAAAAAATAAGAAAACTGTTAAAAAATATCACTTGTCAACTTGTTTCAAGCTTTTAGCATCTAATTTTTTTATCTCTACTATAACCCAAATTATTGTAATGATAGTAGAAAGGATATCTGCTACTGGAAATGATGCCCACACACCATTGATTTGCATATATGAGGGGAGGATAAGGAGAAATGGGATAAGGAAGATAAATTGCCTTGTTAAAGAGAGAAATATTGATGGTGCTTTTTTTCCAATCGCTTGAAAGAGGGTTGAACCAATTGCTTGAATTCCAATCACGGGAATAGCAAGCATGGTTATTTTCAAGGCAGGTGTTGCTATATCAAGAAGTGCTGGGTCAGAAGAGAATACACTAAGAATTTGTCGAGGAAAGAATTGCAATAAAAGCCAAGCAACTGAAGCAATGAGTGTTGCATAGGAAGTACTTATGAGTAATGCGCTTTTTACTCGATCAAACTTTTTTGCTCCATAGTTATACCCTGCTATAGGTTGAAAACCTTGTACAAGACCAAATATTGGCATTAATACAAAAACTAATAGTCTGTTTATCATTCCATAAGAGGCGATAGCGAGTCCTCCTCCATACATTTTTAATAGGTTATTCGTAAGGAGAACCATAATTGATGTTCCTGATTGACGAACAAAAGCAGGAATCCCTAATGTTATTATTTCAATTAATACATGCTTTTTTATGATGAATGATTTTTTTTGAAAGGGGAGGGAACTTTTATTGGTCCTAAAGAAATGAATTACGAATAAAAATGCGAGAAACTGAGAGAGAACCGTTGCAATCGCAACACCTTTAATTCCTAATTTAAAAACAAATATGAAAATAGGATCAAATATAATATTTAGACCAGTTCCAATGAGCATGACAGTCATTGCAACCTTCGCTTGTCCCTCAGCTCGTATAATACCATTACTTGTCATGCTTAAAGAGAGAAACATTGAACCTAGCAATATAATACTCACATAATCGAGTGCGTAGGGGAGGATTTCTTCAGTAGCCCCAAAAAATATGAGAATAGGCTTCGTAAAGATAAGTCCAAAAGTCATGAATATAATAGACGCGATAATTGTAGCACTTATTGCGTTACCTGCTGCGCAGGCTGCTGCCTTTTCATCTTTTTCACCTAATCTTCTTGAAATAATTGATGCACTTCCAATTCCAAATGTTTGGGCAAAGGCACCAATAAGCATTTGTATAGGAAATGCTATACTTAGTCCTGCTATTGCAAGGGAACCTACTCCTTGACCAACAAAAATCGTATCAACGAAGTTATAGAGGGCATTTACCATCATTCCAATCATTGCAGGGACAGAGAGTTTTATAAGTAGTTTCCCGATAGGGTCACTTCCCATAAAAGATTTATCAGATTTTTTTGAATGTTGCTCAATCATGTTGTTAACATACTCCTATGAATCTTATTTGTCGTATGTAGAGAGTAGAGTATCATGGCACTATAAAGCAATGGGTTATCTCACGAACTATCTCAGTTCATCGTATCTTAACTTCTTTTACAAGAATTTAGACACGTGAGTAAAAAGAAGTTCAATAAGGGGTATAGAGACTTCTTGCACGTGTTCGATATCTACTTCTTTTTTATATTAGTACAATAATGGAAAGATTGTATCTATGATAAGAGAGATTTTATGGTATAATCATTAACTTAAGGGGTAAAGTTAGGCTATTCGCTAAATCGAGTGGGTAGAACTACATGATGGGATTGATAGGAAGCT
>CAYVRR010000133.1:0-4171 GCA_964453215.1 uncultured Spirochaetaceae bacterium
AGCCTTTGTTTTTCAAAATCTGCTTGCTGTCAATGAGATAATGCCCTACAATTGCTGTATATGAAAAATGAGCCTAGAAAATTACAAAAACTTACATCTTTTTTTCATGCTAGTGAAGATGAGCAATTGCGTAGAGAGATTTTAGAGGTAAATCTGCGTAATCTCGTAATAGCAGGGCCCTTACTCTTTTTTTCAGAGCTATTTCTTCTCCCATTTGAACACTATATCTTAGACATTGGCAGTATACTCATAGGGTTCCTCATTCTAAACATAATTATTTATCCAATTGTATTGTATGTTTCAAAGCATCAAGGGAGGATGAAGGAGAGGGTGTTGCGCGTAACAACATCTCTTTATATTCTTACGTTCCTTGGCCTTGGTGCTGGTTTGTCATTAAGAGGGTTAAGAACTACTGATCTTGTTCATGTTTTTATCATGACAATAATTGGGGTTTCTATCTTTTTCATCATGCCAGCTAAAGATCATCTTATAATTCTCCTTGTAGCTGTAATTCCTTATCTACTCATATTCCCAACTCTTTTATATAATCAAGAAATTCTCTATGTTATTTACTTCAATGTTGCCCTTTCAGCAGCACTATCTTGGCTCTTTGGACGATTTGTCTACAATACTATGGTAGAGTTGTTTAAAGACCGAAAACAATTGAATGAGCAAAATGCAATACTACTTGATGTAGCACGAAAAGATCCTATGACAGGATTGTTAAATCATGGAGCATTACAAGATGTTTTAAAGAGAGCTCTTGAAGGAGCAACTACTAAGAAAAAGCCCCTTACCATCATACTTTTTGACATCGATGGCTTTAAGCGGGTAAATGACACATATGGGCACCTCATCGGGGATGCTGTTATTCAAGACATAGCTCGTGTTGCCTTTGATTGTGTAGGTAAGGATGGATATGTTGGTAGGTATGGTGGTGATGAGTTTCTCATCATTCTTCCAGAAAAAGATATTATAGAGGCTCATGAGATAGCTTTAGACGTTTGGAAGAAGATGGAGGGGGTAAAGATCGCACATGAAGATGAACCAATTACTATAAGTGGAGGCATAGCCTCTTGTTGTGATGATGAGGATATAAGTGCAGCCCGTATCATTCAAAGAGCTGATGAGAATTTATTTAAAGCAAAGCTTCAAGGGAAAAATAGATTTGTATCCCAAGGGCATAAAGAGATTATTAACTTGTAATTTTCTCAAAATGAAAAAATCTCCTCTATACTCAGAGAACTTCTTCAATTACATAAGAATGTAATCAAAAAATATGTCATCTAATTTTTTTCACCCTTAATGCGTTGAGAAAAGTTGCGTGTTCCTATACAATCTAATGCGATATCAATCACTAAAGGAGCCTTACATGGCAACAGTAACTCTGCATGCAACTGACTTAGATGGGTATTTAAAACAATCAGATATAGAACACCTTAAAGAGACACACTCATTATATGATGAAGCAATAGAATTGTTTAAAAAACTTGATACATTAGAAGATAGTGAAAAATATCTTATGAGAGATGAGTTAACTCATGTGTTTGAGAGAATTGGAAGATATTTAAAAACAGTTATTGCGAAAGAGGAGAGGGTGCATGTCTACTCATTTGAAACTCCAAAAGAGCAACATGGAGCAGCTAGTCGTCTTATTGCTAAATTAAGGGACCCTTCAACAAGCCAATCTGAATTTCTTTATTACGTTCAGCGAGCATATGAACTGCTTTTTGCTCATGTGTATGCTGATAAAGCACTTCCAACCAAAAGAAGTATTGTTACTAAAACGCCTGTTACATACCCTTTTAGCAACTACGCAATACATAAAATACCCGATGTTGATCAATTTATTGAGAATTCTGTGATGTGTGTGATGCTGAGGGGGGCACTATTACCCTCTATGATTATATCAAAAGAGATTCAAGAATACTCATCTACAAATATGATCACCCCTTTTGCCCTTTTTAGGATTAAACGTGATGACACAAAAAATGAGAAGAATATGGATTACCTCCTTGATTTAGATAGGTCTTTCTTTGACTTATCTTTATTAGAAGGGAAAGACCTCATTTTTGCAGACCCTATGAATGCAACAGGAGGCTCGCTTGTCACCATTGTCAAATATTTAGAATCTCAAGGGGTGAATTATAAATCTATTCGATTTATTACAGTGATTTCTGCCCTAAAAGGTGCCTTACGAGTTGTTCGAGCAATAGAGAAAGCTCACGTGCACACTCTGTGGATGGATCCTGTTTTAAATGAAAAAGCCTATATCTTGCCGGGACTTGGAGATGCTGGAGATAGACTTAATGGAACAGATCTTCCCGATAACAATAGAAATATGATTCAACTCATGGCAGATTATGGGACAAACCTCTCTAACCTCTACAGAGATCAAGTAAAAGAGATTGAAGCAACTGTTTTAGGAAGGAATGGAAATTAAGCATAAAGTGAATAAGAGCATTCTTTATAGTATAGTTTATAGTAGTCTCTTATCACTTTTGCTCATTAGTTGTGCTTCTTTTACCACTACCAATCAAGGTGAAAAGGGACAACTTTTAGCTACTGGTGAAAATTATGTGATGAATGAAGAGTATATAGATGCTATTGACCTGTATAAGAGGGTCTTATCTTATGAAGCTGATAATGTAGAAGCCTTATATGGGTTAGCTCAATCATATCTGTTATCAGGTGATCTTGCCTCTAGTGCAGAAGTTATTTCCACCTTAGCTACCATAGAGAGTTCAAAAAGGTATAGCCTCACTAAAACATATGCTTCTTTATTGTATGATGATGGAGAAGTAGAGAAGTCCCTCAAAGTCTTACATGATCTATATGAAACAAACCCCTATGATAAAGAACTCGCATTTATTTTAATTGAGAGGTATCTTGAACATGGGTTCTTCAGTAAAGCATATATAGTTGCAACAACATTGTATGAATATCACTTTAACGATAAACAAGTTATAAAAAAGATTGCTGACATTACAGAGCAAGGTAACCTTCCATACAAAGAGAGTTGGAAGGTTGTAGCTCATCAATGAGTAATCCTTCACTGATGAAGATACAACACTCACCACCAAAGGATGCTCCCTCTATTTTGCATTAAGAATGGAGAGTAATTCTTGTAATACAATTTCAGGTGAAGATGATGAGTCTATTGTTCGTAATAGACCTAACTCTTCGTAATAGGCAATAAGGGGAGCAGTTTGCTCTTCATATACTTTTAATCTATTAAGAATAGCTTCTTCTTTATCATCCTCTCGCTGGATAAGGGGTTCCCCTGTATCATCATCAATACCTTCTACTTTAGGTGGGTTATATATTGTGTGGTATGTTCTACCACTACTTTTACACACCCTTCTGCCACTTAGGCGCTTTACTACAGTAGAAGTGTCTAAATCGAAATTAATCACATGGTCTAGTTCCACCATCTTATTTAATTCATCTGCTTGAAAAATAGTTCTAGGAAACCCATCAAGAATAAATCCTTTTTTGGTATCATCCTCTTCAAATCTCTCTTTTACCATCTCGATTGTGATGCTATCTGGAACTAACTCACCAATAGCTAATATTTCTTTTACTTTTTTACCCAGTTCAGTTTCATTCTTAATGGCTGATCTAAATAGATCTCCTGTTGAAATGTGGGGAATATGAAGTATTTCTATTGCTTTCCCTGCGATTGTCCCTTTACCTGCTCCCGGCGGCCCCAAAAATACTAGATTCATCTTGATCATACCTCTCTTTATATACGTATTACTCACACCTATAATTTACCAATAAAGTGGGGTTTTGTCGCCCCCTAACTTTTTTTTAATTATTTTTCAAAACCTACTAGACCTATTTTAATAAAACGGGTAGTATCCATCTCGGTTCATGAGTAAGCGATGTGAAAAACAGATAGCTCCCTCAGAAACAGTTTCAAAATAGTGAAAATAGCTATTGACACTATGCGAATGATAATGTATCTTAGGCGAGCACGCTAACGAGTGCAACAGTATTTTACGTACAGCAATGGGTGTTTAACCTATATGGTGTATAAGATTTTTTACATAGATAAGCGAAGGAAAGAGAGAAGAAATGCAAGCTATTGCATATAGTACTTTAGGTAGTACTAAGTGTAAGGGCTTCCAAGTCAATTCAAGAACACATAGAAATAAAAAGCTAGGTT
>CAYVRR010000134.1:0-4113 GCA_964453215.1 uncultured Spirochaetaceae bacterium
ATGTTTTTGGCAAGTTCATCGAAATAGGCAAAGGCCTCATCTTCACCCCAAGCGTTAACCAAAGCTTTTACAAACATATACCCAGTCCCAGAGGACTTTGGGTGTGGCATCGATACCAATCCTTTATACATGGGATCGATCAAATCAGCAAAGCTTGTGGGCTCCGGCAGCCCCTTTGAAGCTAATAGACCGGGATTGATGGCTATACATCCCCCATTGCGGACATCAGGAATAATTCTGTTCTGGGGATCGATCAGATCGTCGGTAAAAATGCTGGTATCATAATCAAGGACAGCATAGAACTTCTTAATCTTATCAAGATAGCCGTAATCAAGATCATAGGAGATGTCATTTGCAATATCGAGACCCTCAGCAAACACCTTTGCAGCTTGGTTACCACTAGACATATACTCAATGGTAATTGCATAGTCAGGGAATTTCTTCTGTAACTCTTCAAGCAAGAAGGCATTTCTGAACTCTTCTGCGCTGGAATAGATCAATACCGAGGTATCCTTTTTCTTATCGCACGAAACAAACATCAGAAGACTGCAACAAAGTAGGAAAATTATAGACATTGTTTTTTTCACAGCAACCCACCTTAATAAAAAATTGTTCAAATTTAGTATAAATTATACCATGTTTGAACAATTTGCAAGGATAATCATGGGTAAAAATGAAAACACCTTATAAAATTAAAATATTATAAGAAATATTGAACTAAAAAGCCCTGTTTTTATATACAACTGTAGGTAGGATCTATCTCCTTGAGTTCATTGAAAGAGTCTATTTCAACCAGATCCTCAAAAGAACACTCCCTTACTTCAACCTTGTATTCTTTAATGAAATAATCAAGGGCAACTTGGTCCCAATACCGCTCCATCCCCCCTGGGAAGTCGCAGGCCCGTTCAATGTCCTTGGCTAGCCTTTTTCCATCCTCTTCGGTCCAGAAGGAAATGCCGAACATATGATAGCAATCATATCCCCCTTGGATGAATTCAGATATGTATCCGTTTTTTGTAATGAAACACCAGTCGTTGGTCTTATCGACAGGAACTCCCAGGTAATTGGAACAGTACTGATACTTCTGTACAAGTTTTTTATTGGACAAAACAAGATCAGCCTCGAATACATACGCATTTTGCATATAGTCTTTTGCAACTAAAGCCGAGGAAATATTATTTGCTTCGTTGTACATGGGGTTGTCCAAAAATTTAATGGAAGGATATTTGCTGAGCAATTGGTCAAATTGCTCTCCCAGATACCCCCTGACAATGATAATCTCTTCAATGCCAGCAGCAACCACTGCATCGAGAAGCGTATCTATTATCCTTACTCCCCCAACCCTTACCAAAGGCTTGGGAGTATTCAAGGTTATAGGAACCATGCGAGAACCAAACCCTGCTGCAATGAATACAGCGCGTTTCACCCGATAGGGCTCCAGGGTGTACAGCCCTTTCCCTGTAATGAGCCCATCCTTTATCAGGGCATACTCTGCCAGCTCTGCTACTACCTTGTTTACAGTCCCTACCGACTTGCCCACTTCAACTGCCAATTCCCTTTGTGAAAGGGGAATGCCTGCAGCTTCACTCGCAACCAAAACATCAAATTGATTTCTTGTAAGTTTCATCTTTTATCTTTTTCCTAGCTGTTTCTTCATGACAGCGACAATTCCTTTTACACCCAAGTTAATCATGAGGATTATTAGGGAGACTACTCCGGTACATTCGAGCAACATCTGCGCTTCGAACATCGGTATCATCAGTGCAAGCGGCTGGGTCCGGCTGGTGGCCAAGAAAGACACAGCAGAGATGGTCATCATTGAGTTGACAAAAAAGTACGTACCCATTTCGATCAGTGTTGATTTTGATTGGGGAACTATCACATCCACAATGATGGCCAACCTAGAAATACCCAAAGTCTGTCCAACATCCTCAAGATTCGGATTAATTTTACCTAAGGTGTTGTACATCATCAGGTACGGGGAAGCGAAGAAGTGCATCAGGTTCACTAAAATCAGGATTGCCAATGTTCCCATCAAGGGGGTTCCCTTAAAGAACAGAACAAATGACAAGCCCAACACAATGCCGGGAATCGCAAGTGTGACAATTGAAAACAAATGCAATATGCGTGTTGATGGAGATTTTATCCTTGCCGTCATATAGGCTGATATAAAAGCTAGGAAAGTTCCGATACTGGAAACAACAATCGCAATGACCAACGAATTGACAAGGTTTTTCCCAGCATTCATAGAGAAAGCACGTTCAATATTCTGTACGGTAAAACTCATATTTACCGGATACTTCTTTGCAAAAGAGAGTATGACAAAGGCAACTATAGGAAGAAGGATAAACAGGGCTGCCAAGAAACAGACCGACTTTGCTAAAATGAGGATACCCTTCCTATCATTCTTGACAAATGGACGAGGAGTAAAGGAACTGCTGCCCTTATCCCTATTAAGGGAGTCCACAATAAAAGCCAAGACAGCTGGCACCAATAGTACAAGGCCGATAACACTACCCTTACCAAATTCAAGCATCCCAATGACATCCTGGTACATGATGACAGGAAGGGTCGTATACTGACCCCCCACCATTAGAGGAACTCCGTAGTCAGTGATTATTTGTGTAAACACTGCAAAAACCACCGCTATCATGGGCTTTCTGATATATGGGATAAAAATAGCCAGTGTTTGTTTGGTCTGTGGGATTCCTAAAACAGAGGCTGCTTCATAGGGGGTATAGTCTTCAAACCGAAGAATATCCGAGATCATCAGGAAAGCTACAGGAAACGAGTATAGGACAGAACCTATAACAATACCCCAGAAACCATAGATACTCCCCTGCAAATGCAGGAGGTTCGTCAACAAGCCATTCCTCCCAAAAAGAATTACCAAACCAGTTCCGTGAGAGATTGAGGGGATAAGCATGGGAACCAGAAATATTGTGGACCAGAGACCTTTATGTGAAATTGCGCTCCTCTCCAAAAACCAAGCTAGAACCATAGCAAGAGAAACAGAGAGCAGTGTTGCAACCAAGGTTGCAGTCAAAGAGTTATTCAGACCGGTAAGGAACCTATCAGAAGACATGATCTTGCCGACATCAGTAGAAAGCAAAAACATCATCATCTTTGCTAGCGGAAAAAGCACTACCACTAGAAAGAATACGATAAGAACCATAGTCAATGATTTTGAAAAGTGCCCTGCATTCCTCATGCATCTTTCCTTGAAAAAGGGAGTAACGAATCTATCTTGATTTGAATATTCTGCTTAACAAACCTATCTACATACTCATTGGCTGGATGATCGATAATATTACTAGGGGTATCCAGTTGTTGGATAACTCCCTTGTCCATGACCATTATCCTGTCAGACATGGCAAAAGCCTCTTCCTGGTCGTGGGTAATATAAATCATGGTAGTTCCAAAACGAGCCTGCAGTTGTTTGAGTTCGGAACGTAAGGACAGTCTTGTATCAACATCAAGAGCACTCATCGGCTCATCAAACAGTATGACATCAGGATGCATCGCCATGGTACGGGCAATTGCTACACGTTGTTGCTGTCCGCCGGAAAGCTTTCCAGGACGTTTATCCTTTTCACTTTCCAAACCCACCACCTTCAACATTTCATATGCAGTCTCTGCAGCGGTAGCTTTTGTTTCTTTGTTTTGCTTCAAAGCATATGCAACATTTTCCAATGCTGTCATGTTTTCGAACAGGGCATAGTTTTGAAACACGATGCCCATCCCTCTTTCAGACGGAGGTGCATTCGTAATATCAATACCATCTTTCTCGACTTTACCAGATGTGGGAGGAAGTAATCCTACAAGAATTCTCAATAAAGTAGTCTTTCCACACCCTGATGGACCAAGAATGGAGAGAAATTCTCCCTCAATTACGGAAAAACTGATTTTGTTCAAAACATTGATGCTACTCTTGAAGTCCTTTGATACATCACTTACAACTATTTTCATCTATTCATCCACCACTTAAAGATAACCTATGATGTTGTTCGAAAAACCTCAAAGGCGGCTACTGATTGAACACTTACTATAATACGCAAACACATCTCGTGCAAGTAAGTTTGATCATAAATCTGCACTGGTTTCCTTCTACTT
>CAYVRR010000135.1:0-3982 GCA_964453215.1 uncultured Spirochaetaceae bacterium
AGTTCCAACCATTGATACCGCAGGTACTTCTTTTTTCTATTTTACAGCGGAAACTGATTTACATGCTCGCTATTTCTTTAGTGACCCAAGAATGTATGTCGACGCCCTTCTCTCACTAGAAATAAATACGAAATCCACTCCTAAAGTAGATGTCGACTTTGATGCAATCTTTAACTACCTCATAGCACCAAACTTTGTGGCCTTTGGTGGAGTAGAAATGGTTGACACCTTTGATAAAATGAGCATTGTAGCTGGGGGGAACTTACGACTATTTTAGATAATTGACCTATTGATTCAATACAATTGCTCTTTTATGGGAAATATTGTTCTATAAAGTAGGTATCTTCTGCCTAGTGTTTTATTTTAAGCGTATAAAAGGTATTGCTCTTGTCTCTATCATTAAGGTAAATAGCTCACTATTCAATAGTGAGTTATCTAATTTGTTTTAACGCAATATAAATAAGTTGAGCACTCCAATAAGTCATCAAAAGTGGGATATTGAGGAGATCTTTATCAAGTTTCAGGCTTTGTAGGGAATAGCGAATACAAATACACTCTGTGAATGACCGTGAAGGGGTGTAGAAATGAAGGAATATCAAATAAATCACATAAAACACTAAGATAGTGTGATTGTAATCCCATTTTATGCAGAAAAAGTGTGAATAGCTTCCACCTAAGATTACAACCTAAGCAAAACTGCAAAAAAATATACAATTCATGTACATTGATGGTAATCTAAAAATAAAAACACCTCCATTTTTATATCTATAAGATTTTATGAAAAGGGGCTCTTCTTTGTTTTTAAAAAAGTTCTAAAGATAAATAGCTTTGCTTTTACACTAATATTTTTGTATCATAGATAGAAGCTTTTAATATAAAGCGAAAGGAGCAAGTTATTATGGAACACCAAGAGTACAAAAAAAGATATTCTTTCTTAGAATATTACAAAGCATTATTACTATTATACCACGCAATTGGTGTGTTAAAAAAGAATAAGAGAGAGACACAATTAATTGATGAAGCCTTCATTGAAAGAATTATGCTGAGTGTCACTGAAGTGAATGGCTGTGCTGTGTGCTCCTATGCTCACACTTCAATGGCTCTTAAGCAAGGATTTGATCAAGAAGAGATAGAGAGCTTTTTAGGGGGAAAAGATACTCATATTGTTCCTCATGAAGCAAAAGCTCTCCTATTTGCCCAGCACTATGCAGATACTCGTGGCTATATTGATAGAGAGACGTATAATATCTTTATCAAAGAGTATGGTGAAGAAAAAGGTGAAGTAATTCTTGCTGCTATCAAAGTAATGATGGTTGGAAATATGATAGGAATTCCTATGAGTGCTTTTGGTAGCCGATTAAAAGGAAAGCCATATAAAGGGAGCTCAATATTCTATGAAATCTTTATGATGCTTTCTTCTATCATCTTTATTCCTCTTACAGCAATTCACTCCCTCTTTTATAAGAGGCGATTAAGGTTTGCTACAAGTCAAGAATAACTATTGCTAAAAAGGTGATTTTCTCTCTATTGATGAACGTAACAAGAACATCTCATAATCTCTTTTTTTACTGATATTAAAAGTTTTATTTGACTTGTTACAATCTGTTCCTTACCATAGATTATATTATGAATAAAAATAGAGTCTCTGCGTATGTGAAACTAATCCTTGCTCCCATTATTTGGGGAGGTGCACTGAGCGCTGCTCGAGTTGTTACCCCACTCATCCCTCCATTCACCACGAGCTTAATCAGATTTATCTTAGCTTCTTTAGTAATGATTCCTTCGCTGTATATACTTGAAGGAAAGTTTCCTCGAATCACAAAGAAGGAATTTTTATTACTTTTGCTCCTCTCTCTTACAGGGATGGTGATGTTTAATGTCTTTTTATTTTCAGCTCTTAAGACAATAACAGCTATCAGAAGTTCTATTATGTTAGCTTTCACTCCAGTAGTGGTTGCAATAGCTGCTTTCTTTTTGTTTCGTGAAAATATAAATAAAATTATGGCTCTTGGTATTCTTATCTCTATTGGCGGAGTTGTAATTACTGTCACAGGTGGTGATATCTCTTCAGTAATCGCTCATGGCCTTAGTGTAGGTGATATCTACATGATTCTTGCCGTGTTAAGCTGGGCATGTTACTCAATTGTGATAAAAAGTGCCATTGCGCGTATTTCTCCCTTAGCTGCCCTCTCTTATGGCTCTGTTATGGGGATAGTGATGCTCCTTCCTTTCACTTTCATTGAAAAAGGATGGTCTACCTTGGCCAACCTCACGATGCCTATAGTTTTTAGTCTTCTTTACCTTGGTTTCTTTTCAGCAGGTATTGCATACCTGTGGTATTTTCAAGGAATTAAAGAGGTAGGGTCTTCAAAATCGAGTGTGTTTTTGAATCTTGAACCTGTTGCCGCTATTCTTATTGGAGTTGTGTTCTTAAAAGAAGTATTAACCCTACCCCTTTTTATAGGAGCTATTTTGGTAATGGCGGGTCTCATTCTCACTACGTATTCACCTAAAAAGGGGCTTGAGTAGTGAACTCCATCATCTCTTTTGTGTGAGGGTGTTTGAAAGTAAGGGTAGAAGCATGAAGCATCAACCTCTCATCTTCTTCCCTCACTCCATATAGCCTATCTCCAATAATTGGCATATGAAGCCCTTTTTCATGCGCACTATGGATTCGTAGCTGATGGGTCCTTCCTGTGATTGGAATAAATTCTACTCTTGTAGCATGCCGATCTTTATAGGGCTCAACTTTGATTCTCTTATAATGGGTAATTCCAACCTTTCCACTCTCTTCATCATATATTTGATAAGGGCGGTTATTGGTATCGAGTCTAAAGGGGAGAGTAAGAACTCCCCTCTCTTTCATAAGAATTCCATCAAGAAGAGCAATATATGATTTTTGCACTTCCCGGTTCATAAATTGTATAGAGAGATCTCTTTGTGCTTCTTTGGTGAGCCCTAGAACTAATAGACCTGAAGTGTCCATATCGAGTCGATGAACTGACGGGGAGTCGATACATTCAACTATTAACCGCTTTACCCTATTGACGATACAATCTTGTTTTAGAGGGCCTATCCCTGGCACACTTAACACACCATCTGGTTTATTCACTACAATGATGTGTTGGTCAACATAGAGTACATTGAGGCCTATCATAGCAGAGATAAGGGGTTCACACCTACGTACACAAGGGGGATAAAACTCTTTGTGTCTGTGCTCTGCATCATTTCCATAAAAGAATTCAACTATACTTATAACGCGTAATCCTCTTCTAAAGATTTCAGATAAAAGTTTTGGACCACAACAATCTCCTGTACCTGATGGCATAACAAGGTGAGGAATAAGGGTGTTCAAAGTGCGACGAGTTCCATCAATGCAATAAAATGCGTGTAATTCATGTATCTTTTTTTGAACTTCACTACTATATTGTTTTGCTTCTTTAAAGTTTCCCTCTTTTTGCAACTTCTTGATAACAAGATCACTTGAAGTGAGTAGGTCATGATAGATAAGTTCATCATAAGTTGGGGGAACAAACCCTTCAATATGTGCTGTACCAAGGTACTCACCACTAAATGCTTTTAATACAATTACCTCTCTCGTTCTTTCATCAATAGCAACGGCGATTGCAAACATAATGCCACCCCCCTCCCTAAAAAGAGGAGATGTTGAAAATGCTCTCTTTCCTTCATAATCGAGATATTTTTTCGTATCAAGTTGATACATCAACTCTCTTGCATATACTTTAGCTACCAATGAAGAGATGATTTCACTCATACATTATACATCCTTGAAGTGTTGCTTACTCTATAATTGTTATTATTAGCACATATTAAACAGTTTTTCATTATTCTCTTTTATAACACGTATGGGTTGGTTTTACAAAGGAATGAAACTATTATTTTAAATTCTATTTGCTAATACAAATGATTTTGCTATGATACGGCTAACTGGAGTAAGAAATGAACATAACACCCCCCCTAT
>CAYVRR010000136.1:0-3928 GCA_964453215.1 uncultured Spirochaetaceae bacterium
TATGTTGAAAAAGAGAATGGAGCTCAAATAGATTTGGGAATATTCAATAACAACAGCTGTACTGAAATCAGTGCTGTAATTTTCTCAAATGTAGCGACTTTCGGTAAAGCTCAAGCATTGGCATACAAAATTCAGCAATTTCCAGTGATGTTCATGTGGGCTCGTTTTAATGAAAGCCAATTTGGCAAACCTAATATGGGGGTATCCTGGGGACGTGATTATGATGAAAGCCTTGATGATGGAATTAGCATCTATCTAAACCCTTTCGCATCTAATCCAGTGCCTGAAGGATTTGTGAAGAAATTCCAGACAATCCATAGAGATGTTTTTGAAATCGAATCTGCAGATAATTCTCTTCTCACAAGACTTACCCACCAATTTTCTTTCTATGATGATGGTAAAACAGTCCAAGATGACCTAGAAGAATTAAATGAGATGATTAGCAAGTTATAAAGTTTTCAGTTGGATCGACAACAAGTGAATAATGTATGAAAGGAGGTTCCTCGTAAGTGCTGGTTGCAGATAATCCTCAATTTGCGGAACTGCTTCGGAGTGAAAAACGAATAGTGTTCTTGTGTGGAACCGGCTTTTCTATGTCTTTGGGATGTCATGGATTGAGCTGGTCGAGATGGTTGTCTGAAGGATGTAATTATTTAAATGATATCAAGGTGAGTCAGCTGACTGATTTGTTAACAGATACTACACCAACAGGGCTTATCAGAGCGGCCAGTTTTTGCTTGTCATCACTTAAATCAGCGGGCACCTATACCGATTTCATGGATTCAACGGTGGGGAGCCTGAAACCTCAAAGCAGAATTCTATCTTCAGCTATCACCTCAATAGCTCGCTCTGGTGATGTTTTTGCCACAACAAACTATGACATGCTCATAGAAAAGGCAACAGGTCAGAAATCGGTAACCTATAATAGTCCTGCAAGCATTCTTGGAATATTGAATAGAGAAGAACAAGCAAAGGTTATCCATATACACGGGGTGTATGATAATTTATCAAATACAGACGATATTATTGCTGACGATACGCAATACGCTGAAATAATTGAGAATCAGGCCGCCCAATTCATTCAGAATCTAATAAGTACTTATCCATTAGTTATTGTTGGCTGTGGTGCTACAGTAGACGATCCTAATCTCAAAGGGTTCTTGTCTTTCGCTGCAGAAAGACTTGGACTCGATGTATCGTATTACTACCTACATTGTGGAGAGTCGTCTCCGGCAGACTTGAGTGGTAACATGACACCAGTTTGTTATGGAGAGCATTATGATGCTCTACCAGGAGCAGTAACCGATATTGCGCAGTATAGACTAAAGCATCGATTTCGGAACAGGGATCTCATAAGAGTAAATCCATATATAACTGTTAATTCTGATAGTTCTGCATATAGTCGGCTTCATTATACAAGCCGTTTTATGAAATTTGTCGGAAGAAATTTGGAACTGTCAAAGCTAAACAGTTTCCTTGGAAACGAGCATCAGTTTTCATGGTGGGCGGTTATAGGCCCCGGTGGGATTGGTAAAAGTCGTCTGATTCTCGAATGGTTAAAACAACTACCAGGAGATTGGTTTGGCTTCATCAGCAATACATTAAACAAAATAGAAGCTTATGGACAGTTTATACCGTTTAGTAATACGGTTATAGTATTTGATTATGTTAATGGCAATGCTGGGAATTGTGCTCGAATCATCAGTGAATTATATTCGGTTTTTGATGAAAGCATTTACAAGATCCGTATTCTCTTTTTGGAAAGGGATTACTTAGAAGCTAAAGACAACTGGCTAGATACTATTGTAAAACAGCTAGACCCACCAGTCCGAATGGTTTTTTCTATTTATTCATATCAGCGAACCGACAAAGCCATGCTTGTACCGCTGATGTTTTCTCCTATGAGTGTGAGTGATGAGAAAATCTATGCGATGTACTATTTGGATGCGTATTTGTCTTCTGATATAGGAGCATTACTAAGGGCTAGATATTCCGGCAAATTTTCAGATTTAGCAGACAGAATTGTTGATGACTTTCATAGAGACTTTCCAGAAGAATACAGAAGACCGCTCTTTCTCAGCATATATTCAGAAGTGTGGATATCAAAAGATGGTGGTTTAGGCATTCATACTGTACGTGATTTGCTTTCAGTTTTTATGGAAAAGGAAGAAAACCAATGGTTAACCCGATTCCATAATGACAAACAATTACTAAAAAGTTATCAAAAACTACTCGCACTTGCTTCAGCAACATGCATGGTTTGTCTTATTGATCCAGCGGGATTTTTTCAGTCAGATGCTGACGCTTTACTGCATTTTGTTTCAGATGAATGTAGATTAGGCGGTAAGGGGTCTTCCTTTGCTGATTTGTTCATTTATCGAGAGTTGGTCTACGACAATGATGATAAAAGCGAGATACTTGAAGTAGACTATAAGGATAAGGTCTATGATGAGGTACGTATAGAGGATGAGATAGAGCATACACTAGACGCTCCGAACCAGCTAAGGCATAATGAGAAAGGTGAGCCAATTCTTATAACTATACTGGAACCGCTGTACCCTGATATTATACGTGCTTTCATTGTAGACTATTATATACCAAAGGCAGACTGGGTATCTTTCACTGAGTTGGCACGTGATCAGACTACAATAGAGTTTTCATTGTTCTTGACACATGCGATGAAAGATTTTCCCGATACCGACTGTTTCAAGAAAATGGCTTTCTTGCCACCTAAAGATACAGATCGTTTTGGATATTATATCACATTACTTAGTTCATTAAGAGTAGTGGATAATCTCTGTCAAGCTGTAGATGTTTTGATGGCTTCTCCTGTTTCAGATGATTTCGGAATATGGGAGTCGGAAATATGGCGGCGCATTGCAATAGTACTTACAGAGCAAAACGAGTTGGATGAGTTGTATAGGACAGGATGTCAGTATTTCGACTTTGTTGGGAAGAGGTTGAATAATCAGACTATTTTAAATGCCGTCCCCGATGTGGTAGAAGCATTCTTTGTTGGTCTGCACAACGCAGAGAGAGTGAACGAGTTTGCAAATCTGGCGGAGCGTCTTACAAAGATAACAGAGTCTAACTCGCAAGACGGTTTCCTAGCTACCAGCTGTATAGAAGCATATCAGAAACTTGTTATACATTATGCTAGGGCAAATGATCTCAAAGGTGTACGAGGCTCATGGAAAATCATGATGCTATTTGCACATCGATTTCCTGGTGATGTTGATAACGGCAGAATAGTATCAGAGATTGCTGAGCAACTTTGCGATTGGTATTCAGATCGAGGGGCACTTGGAAGAGTAGCCCTAATTGTTAATGAAATTAGAGCTATATATGCTGAATGCAAAACCATCGAAATTGCAGAGGTGCTTGCTGTATTAGAGGCAAATGCTTATTTTAGATATAAGAAAAGCGAGGAAGCGTCCATCAACATTGATGATAAAATGATGTCTTCAAAATCTTGCGTTTCCTTACTATATGAAACATACCCCGAGTCAGAGCGAATTATACTTGCATATTCGTCAATATTGGCGGATAGCTTTATGGATCAAGCTGATTTTCAATCACCAGTTACAATTGAGGATTGTGAACGATTCAAAGATTGGAAAAGTAACTGTTCCAACTATAAACTTGAAATGTCGGAACACTATTGTCGTGTCTTATTTGCAAGATGTTCATATTTACGTGGTATCGGCGAAGAGAGCAAGGCAAGAAGTATTATAAGCGAAATGCGTGGTATAGGTCGTGAACTGAGTCGAAGCTTTGGAGAAAATGATGTAGCTGACATGGTTGAATTTATGGAAGCGAATTGGATGCTTATATAACAGTACCCGTTTCGATCCTTGATCAGTCAAGTGCGACATTCTCGGATGGATGAACCCGTTACCTAGATTAACCAAATTGCTATTTATGCATG
>CAYVRR010000137.1:0-3913 GCA_964453215.1 uncultured Spirochaetaceae bacterium
CGCGTGGTCTGTGCCACCAACACAGAAGCATCACATTTTGCGCATCATCGTGATAGTGGCCACTATGGCATATTCGATGCAGTCTATGCTTCCCCCCAGCTGAAAGAGGTGAAACCAGACAGTACTTTCTTTGATAAGATTCTTGCCGCCGAACAGGTTAAGCCAGAAGAGACTGTATTCATCGATGATCTTGTAGAGAACTGCGAGGCTGCAATAAACCTCGGTATCAATGCCTTCCTCTATGCCGATCCAGTTGAACTACGTTGGGATCTAGCTAGTATAGGTTTGCTGTAAAAATACTATGAAAAAAGTAAAATCCCATACTGTAACAGAATGATACGATATAGGTAATTACAATATCACTGTGCTGAAACCAGAAAGAGGGTGCATCAGGTTTGGCATTACAGCCTGTGCCGCTCGGGCAGACACCCTGCAGGATTGGGATACATGCCTCATACGGCAAATACGGTCTACATACAGGAAAGATCCCTTTGATGGCATTTGCAGTGAGAACTCAGAGAACTGGTTTCAGCTATGGTTTGCAGTCACAGGGAAGCACAAAACCCTTTCCCCCTAGGCAAAAGGAAGCTAGCAACGCCAGTCACGATGCGACATTACCGCTGTTTGGTATTGTAGGGATCATCTGTGGTGAGTACGAGACAATCCTAAAGGCAGCATCAGTTTGGCTAGATTAAATATATATTCGAACGATAGAGATTTAGGCATAAACAATATGTTTCGATAGTAAAATTTATTACAATCGATACAGTTTCGAACCTACTATACTATGATAACAAATACTATTGTCCTAAGAAATTGTAAAGTACAGGTAACTTTACATCTAAAACACTACGAAATTACGTAGTAACAAAATAAAGGCACTATGAAAACAACTTAAAACTATTTATTTTTTCATTATTTCCAATATTGAAATAATACTAAATTAGTGTTTTTTGCTAGAAATATTATAAGAAAACATATACCTTGCTTTTGAAGTACGGGATAGGAGCCCGTCCTGTTTTTCAGGGCCATCATGATGGCAATGGACCTTTATTCGTATATCGTGAGCGTACTGCAAGGGGCTTGTTTGGCAAGATCTGACCTGCCGTAAAGAGAGAGGCCCTGAGGCTTGCACGGAGACAGAAAGAGTCAGGACTGGAAGGTAGAAAACATGCCCTATCCCAAACACGAGAAATTGGCCTGTTAGTTTCTCTAGACTACTTCAAAGTTTGTATCTTCCCTTGTATGATAGAGACGACCCCAGTATTTTTCACCATGCTAGGCAGCTGAGATTTTGGCCTGGACAGAGTGAAGGGGGAAGTCATAGGAGTTGTACTCTCTTGCGTGCTGTAGGATTCAAGTTGTTATAGAGAAACGCAGGGTTTTGCTGTACTTATGCTATCAATAAATACCAATAGCAAAATTTATATATATTTATATCAATTTTGTATTGTAATCAAATGAATTAGTAGCAAAGCTAGTAAAAAAATATTAAAACCTTATATTGAATAGATACAGAAAAGCATGAAATATTTAAGTAAAATTGTTTTAAATATTTATACTTGTGCTAGCAAAAGGGAGCGTATATACTATACCAAAAGGAAACAATGACAAAGACGATTTCTTTCCACTTGCAAAAAGGTGGTGTAGGCAAAACAACTATCTCTGGAACTCTCGCTTGTCAGTCTGCGATTGATGGGATTTCCACCCTTCTGATAGATGTTGATCCTCAAGGAAATGCCTCGTCATGGTTTTTGGATGAAGCTCCTGCATTTGAGTTGGCTGATGTCGTACAAGGCAAATGCTACAGTGCGGATGCAATCATTCCTGTCATGAACATTCCCAATCTCTACATGCTTCCGACCTTTGGTATCGGAGGCACACTGAAAAATTACGCAGAAACCAAATTAGCTGAAGAACCCTTTGTCCTCCAGGATCTTGTCCATGACTTGTCCTCCAGGTTTGAAAGGATCATATTGGACCTCTCTCCTGGTTTGGGTAGATTGGAACGAGCAGCACTCATTGCCAGTGATGAAATTATCTCCCCTATGACGGCTGAGGTTTTTAGCCTAGATGGCTTGGAAATATTCATTGAAGAACTTTCCAGACTTCAGAAAAATCTCCGTACCAAGGTTGAGCATTCAAGGATTATCATTAACTCTTTTGACAATAGAATCAAACAGCATCGGGATATTTTTCAAGCTGCCTCTAAAGGCAACTTTACCGTGTATAAAATTCCCGTTGACCCTCTCTTCAGGAAAGCACAGGAAGCTGGTTCAGCACCCCAGCTTTTCAAGAAAAGGGGAAAAGGTTTGAAGCCCACCACACTTGAATCGATCAGAATCATCAATTCGGAAATTTGGAGATAGATATGGCCTTAAAAAGAAACCCTGAAAACGAAAACGAACAAGTAGAAGAGAGCAGCATCAGCAGCCAGAAAGCAAAGCAGCTCTTTGCCAATGAAGGACGGAAACCGAAAAAAGAGAAAAAAATTCTTACGACGTTCTCCATAGAGCCTTCATTCAAAAAAGAATTGGAAGAACTCTTCTTCAGCATGGGGCTCGGGTGGGCTGCCGGTATTCGGTTTTCCCTTAGGGAGTTTGCGAAAAAGCATGGTGAAGATTGAGCATGGTAGTTCGAGATAGCCCTATCAATCTGCATGTGTTCCATAACACGTATAGTCATATCGTTTTCGTACGGTTGAAATGTACCTGTACAAGTATATGCGCATATCCATTGTCTTCTACGTTGGTAAGCTAGCATAAGCAGCAGTTTTTGTATCATTTTTTGGTGTTTTTACCCTATTTCCATTTAATTTAGTGTAGTGATAGTACTGAATTTGTAGTAAACCTTTATATGTATGTTATAATTTTGGTTGGTTTATACCTTTAAATCTCAATAATATTATTAAAGATTTGTATAAGAATGATACAGTTATTTACTAGTAACTGTTTTTTCTTGCATAATAATGCAATCAGAAAAATACTAGACATATATAATTTCAATGTCGCTTATATGCTAACATTATAGTTGCAAGGGTGCTTGCATGCTGCTTTGGCACATTTCCTGTTTCGTTCCTCCTATCACTACTGTATACTGTTGCCTAGGAGTTCGTATGGGATCAGCTTGGTGGCAAGATTGCATTGTGTATCAGATATATCCAAGAAGCTTTCAGGACAGCGATCATGATGGGGTCGGAGACCTGCAGGGCATCATCCGCCGGTTGGATTATGTCAAGAGTCTAGGTGTCGATGCTATCTGGCTCAACCCCATATTCGTTTCCCCGATGATGGATCTCGGATATGACATTGCTGATTATCGCAATATCGACCCCCTGTTCGGCACCCTCGGCGATGCCGAGCTCCTGATAGAAAAGGCCCATGAGCTCTCCCTCAAGGTAATCTTCGATCTTGTCTTGAACCATACATCCAGCGAGCATCCCTGGTTTTTGGAAAGTAGGGAGTCTGGGGATTCTGACAAGGCTGACTACTACATCTGGAGTGATACCGTACCCAACAACTGGAAGGCTGCCTTTGGAGGGAAGGGGTGGAGTTTTGACAAGCAGCGAGGACAATATTATTTCCATTCGTTCCTTCCCCAGCAGCCGGACCTCAACTGGCGAAACCCTGCAGTTGCAGACTCCTTGCTTGATGAGGTGCGATTTTGGCTGGATAAGGGAGTCGACGGTTTCCGTCTGGACAGCATCAATGCGATCATAAAGGATGATGCTTTACGGAACAACCCCAGGAACTACCGGAGAAAACTACGGTCATACGATAAGCAACACCATATTTTTGATAGGAATCGTCCCGAATCGCATTCCAAGCTCAAGATGCTCCGCAGGCTCATCGATACGTATCCTGACAGGATGCTGATAGGGGAGATACTGGTAGAAAGCCCGGGCGAGCCTGAA
>CAYVRR010000138.1:0-3875 GCA_964453215.1 uncultured Spirochaetaceae bacterium
ATAATTGATAATGGAACAAATGAGAAATTCATTAATAATGAATGTATAGTTGATAATATACGTAATTTCCCTTTTCTATCGAAGATGTGTGGTATAATTATTTCTTGTTTGATGAGGCTATTTTATGCTATTGTTATTTCAAACTTAAAGTAAGGAAGGTTTTTATGAGCGATACATCATCTGCTATTCTTCCATTGACTGTAGAGAGTATTAAAGAGCTATGGTCAAAAACATACAACACTCAAGGTAAACCTGATTGGTCCCATCTTTATCCATATTATGATGAAAATCTTATCTTCCACGATTCGATTCAAATAATTAAAGGAAAGGGGGAGTTTGTAAAGATGTGTGATCGCCTTGCTAGGCGATGCAAAGAGCTTAGGATGGATCTATCTGCAGTAACTCGTGATGAAGAGGGTGCTTTTTTAGAGTGGAAAATGACAATGATGTTTAGAGTGTTTCCTAGCACGCCAATGTATGGAGCTACAAGGCTTACTATCAGTGAAGATGGACTTATTACTAAGCAGCGTGACTATTACGATCTATGGGGTGATATCAACAATAATGTTCCTGGATATAGAAAAATCTATCGCTGGTTTATGCATAAGTTTTTTGGGTAAGAGGGATGAGTATAAGATTACCAGATGAATTAAAATTTATTCAAAATGCACGAGCTAAGCAAAAAGTAAGTGAGGCATCCTTGCAAGATAAAGTGTGTGTTATTACAGGCACTACTTCTGGTGTGGGGTATGTTACTTCCCAACGCCTTGCTTCATATGGTGCACATGTTGTGATGGTTGTACGTAATAGGGAGAAAGGTGAGAAAGTAAGAGAAGAAATTGAGAATACCTATCATACAAAGTGTGATCTCCTTATTGCTGATTTTTCTGCATTTGAAGATGTCCATCGTGTTGCAAAACAATTGATTAACAGGTATCCCAAAATTGATGTATTAATTCTTAATGCAGGAACGTTTTTACAGAGGAAAACATTTACTGATGTTGGTATTGAGACAACTTTTCATGTAAATCATCTCTCTCCGTTTTTATTGATATCACTATTAAAAGAAAAACTCATTTCATCAAGTCCTTCCCGTATTCTCACAATAAATTCTGAAGGGCATAGATTTTCTACAGTTCACATCGATGATTTAAATTATAAACGTCATCTTTATACAGGATTAATAGGATATGGAGCCTCTAAAACAGCACAACTTCTCACTATGCAAAAGTTTGCAAAGGAGTTAGAAGGGACAGGGGTAACTATTAATTCTATGCATCCAGGAGAGGTGAAAAGTAATATAGGTAGTGAAAATAGTCTGCTGTATAGACTCTACTCAAAATATTTCTTATCCCTATTTCTCAAAGATCCAGAGCGTTCAGCTTCTGCAATCCACTACCTTGTTGCAGATGATGAAATGAGTGGGGTAAGTGGAAAGTTTTTTAATCTCACCATAGAAGAGAAGCCAGCTAAGCACGCCCGTGACCCAATACTCATGGAAAAGGTGTGGAAAAAGAGCAAGGAACTCACTCTATTGTGAAATATTCTCTAAAGTTAATATGAGGGAGATTTAGGACACTTGTTTGTTATTAGTGAGGTAATTTTCCCCCAAGAGTCATAAATTTTTCTACATCGATACAAAAAGCGATGCCAGTCCCTGGTTCATTAAGGGATGGGATACTTTGTATTGTTTTAAGAATATGTTGTGCTTTATTTGCCTCAACAACTACAAGGAGAAGCTCTTTTTCTGGAACAAGTTGGACACCAAAGAACTTTACATCTTCTTCCTTACCAGTGCCACTGCCATGAATGATAGTGCCTCCAGTTGCCCCCTCTTTTCTTACTGCGTCCATTATTTCATCAGCAAATCCCTTATTTACAATAGAAACTATGAGTGTATGTTTCTCTTTATTTTTAGTAGTTTCTTTCATTTCAGTCTCTCCTTTATCTTCGTGAGTGAGATGGCTTAGCATATCTGGTACATCAAGAAGCATCGCAACTCCTGATCGAAGGCGTCGATGTTCTTTGAAGTGGCTTATTGCTTCTACTACAGAAGCCACCTGTGAGTCATGCAGTAGCGTCAATACAATATCTTTATCACTATCTCCAAGTCCAAGAGCGTGCAAGATAGCGTTATCTGCTACTCCTTTTCCAAGGAGTATTGTCCCCCCCTTTGCACCAGCCTCTTTTGTTGTAGAGACGAGGGCATTTCCTAACTTTCTTTGAACAATACTTATTAAGAGTTTTCCATGAAGGTATATGGTATCAACACCTTGTGCCATTATGCTCTCTCCTTTAGTTCATTATATCCTACACTTTTTTTTGTCTTTTGTTTAAAAAAGATTCCTAGTATTTGTATCGTAATAAGGGGTGTCATTGCAACAAGTGCTACAATCCCAAACCCATCAAGGAAAGGATTGCCCCCCATAGCTTGTGAGATCCCAAGTGAAAAAGCAAGTAAAAATGAACTCGATAGTGGACCTGAAGCAACCCCTCCTGAGTCAAATGCAATAGCGGTAAATAGGGGAGGTGAGAAGAAAGAGAGTATAAGGGCAATGAGATAACCAGGAAGAAGGATGAATGTGAGTGGGATAGAATAGACAATTCTCATCATAGCGAGGGCAACAGCAAAAGAGACACCAAGTGAGAAAAAGATAAGGATAATGTTCTTTGAGATAGTTCCCCTCGAAACTTCTCTCACTTGCTCTGTTAAAACCCACACAGCAGGTTCTGCAAGAACAATTACTGCACCAAAGATAAACCCTATTGGAATTAGTATAAAAGAGGGGCTAAAGGTTCCAAGTGAAGCGCCTAGGGCACTTCCAATTGGCATGAGGGCACCATTTACCCCTACAAGAAAAATAATTAATCCAATTGATGTATAGATGATTCCAGCTATACTTCTTATTACCTGTCGCCGTTGTAAATGTAGGAGAGTGAATTGAAAGACAATGAATAGAACAATAAGGGGTGATATCGCTTGAAAAACCTCAACAGCTGAGGTGATAAAAAGGGGAAGTAGATCAAAAGAGCCATGTAGAGCTTCTCCCCCATTTTCACTAATAGAAGTACTTCCTCCTCTGAAAAATGCCATTATTAAAATAGCGAGAATTGGTCCAATAGATGCTATTCCTACTAACCCAAAACTATTTTCTTCACTCCTTTCATCACGCCTTACATTAGAGACACCGATACCGAGGGCAATAATAAAAGGAACAGTCATAGGACCTGTAGTAGCTCCCCCTGCATCAAATGCTATGGGGATATAAAAAGAGTCTGCATAGATAGCTATAATACCTATAATGGAATATGCAATAATTACTGTCCAACGATATGAAAAATTGAGTAAGACTCTAAGTAAAGCCCCTGCAACAAATAAACCTACTCCTACACTAATAGCAATTATAAGAGATAACTGAGATATAGATTCATTAAAAAGGGTAACCTGACGGGCAAGAATCTGTACCTGAGGCTCTGCTACTGTAATGACAATTCCAACAATTATTCCAGCACCTACCATAAGTGGAGCATTTCTCTTATTTACTAAGCTTGACCCTACCGATTGTCCAAATGGGATAATACTTATATCTGTACCAAGGAGAAAAAGACTCAAACCCACAATTATAAGCACTCCACCAAAGATAAAAACACCGATTGCAGACCAGCTTAAAGGGGCTATAGTGAGGTGTAATACGAGAACTATGAGAACGATTGGAGCAACTGAAAAGGATGTTTCCTTAAATTTACGAAGCAGGTTCAAACTCACACACTCCTATTAGGTGGATACAGAATAAAAACTATTGTACTTTCTTCTATCTCTTTGAGCAATAACGAAGGAAAGTCTTTGTATAGAGAATAAATAATTTAATACTTTC
>CAYVRR010000139.1:0-2204 GCA_964453215.1 uncultured Spirochaetaceae bacterium
AAAGTAGTGGCTACAGGGTCTGGGAGTAGATTGTTCAGATTTTTGCTATCTTCCATGTAGGATGATTTTTCGATGAGTATTTTTGGCTTATTTCCAGCTCTCCAAGAAATATAGGTTATTCCTTCTTGTGTGGATATTGCTCTAATCTTATTAAAGATCGCCAGTTGCCGATCTTCTGTGCTCATGGCTTTCAGCTCTGGTCCATAGGGAATATAACTTACTGCAGCAATACTGAATCCATTTGTTGATTGTTCAGCAATGACAGCCCTATCATACGCTTCAGTTCCTTTTGCAAAAAATTGAGTTATCTTTCCTCCATCAATCGTTTCACCATCAATAATCTTTCCGTCCAGAAGTTCCTGAATTTGGGATGAAGTTAACGCTGGCAAAGTCAAACGAATTTCTTGCTCTGCCGCAAATAAAGACGAAAAACCCAATACACACAAAAATAAGCTGAGTAAATACTTTCTCATAAATTCCTCATTAATACGCATTCTCATTTACAAATCCTCTAAAGAAAGTAAAAAGTACAATCTTTAGATCAAAGAACAAAGTCCAATTTCTTATATAGTATAAATCAAATTCAATTCTACGTTCCAGAGACGTGTTTCCTCTCCAACCATTTACCTGTGCCCATCCAGAAACCCCTGCCTTGAATCTATGGCGCATTCGATATCCAGGAATCTCGTGATTGAATTTCTCAACCAATTCAGGCCTTTCAGGTCGCGGTCCGATCAAACTCATCGAACCACCAATAACATTAAACAACTGGGGCAATTCATCCAAGCTCGTTTTCCTGAGAAATCGGCCTATCTTGGTAATCCTTGGATCATTCTCTTCTGTCCAGTGGGCATTCCCTTCAGGGATGTCAGTTCTCATACTCCTGAATTTGTACATGGTAAACTCTTCTTCATCTCGCGTAATCCGTTTTTGCTTGAAAATAATTGGGCCTGGTGAAGAAAGTTTAATCAATAGCGCAATCAACAATAATACTGGGGAAATAAGCACTATACCAAAACTACAAGAAACAATATCAAATGTGCGTTTCATAAAACGCTGGAAGAACCCCATCTCTGCAGCATTGAGAGTAAGCATTGGTATCCATCTAAAATCAGAAATTTGTGTTCCAATATACGATTCCGGTACACTTGGTAGCATTACTACTTTTTCATTGAGGAGATCCAAGGCCTGTGCTACCATCTTTTCTTGCCTTTTATGCTCTTCTCCTGGATATCCAATCACTACCAGATCAGGATTTGTCAATGCAACCGCTTCACGCAACAACCCTGCATTGATTTGTCTTGCACCGCCGATGGCAATTCCTTCTCCGTCGAATTGGCCAACCAATTTGATACCATGCATCCGCCTGCTATGCAATGCTCTTTCATAATGTTCAAGTTTCTCTCCATAACCAACAAGGAGTATACGTCGTGTATACTTTCCTTTCTTGTAACTTTTCTTTATATGGGAAGAAATGATGGTCCGCTCCAGAACCAAGAAAATAACGATAATAAAAAAATACAGCCCAATGGCAATTCGGCTCACTTTTTCAGAGAAGAAGAAGTAGAGTACAACCAAAAGAAGCAAGAGAGCTTCAAATGCACTGAATATCAGAGTACTCGTTTCTTTTCGCCATGAATGCTCCAACTCCTCTACATAAAGATCATTCCTGCTGATAAAAAATATATTGAAGATCCAAACTAGTACAGAAAGTTGTATGAACAAGGCAAATGAAGCAATTCTTCCACCTGGAAGAATATAAAAACGTAAATAACCTGCAAGCAGCCAAGCGCTTAAAACAGCAAGGGTATCTCCTAATACTTTTAAAACCAACAATGCTTTATTAGCCTTATTTTTCATATACCAAATTCCTCGCTCCCATACTAAATGCGAGTCGCTTTATAGAATAGTTGCTTTGCAAATCGGCGTCGCCGACTCCCACGTGGAAAAAGTCGTAATACTAAAGACTCTTTCTTTCCGTTAGCACTGTTCAACACCATCATCAATAACTGCTCAAAAAACTCACTCCTTTTCGCATAGTGCCAAAAGAGATATGCAAAATCAGAATCGAGTACATCCCAAGGTTTCTCAAATCCAGCATAATGTACAATATGGGGATCTTTTCGAGCTTGGATATACGCATCATAAAGTGAATATGGACCATCTTCAATGGTTTGCATTCTGGTGTGGTTACAATCCACTAC
>CAYVRR010000139.1:2304-3843 GCA_964453215.1 uncultured Spirochaetaceae bacterium
GTGAATATGGACCATCTTCAATGGTTTGCATTCTGGTGTGGTTACAATCCACTACTGTGTTCCATCGCATATCCAATACCTGATAGCGTCCTCTACACTCCTTGTTCAATAAATCTTGATCATTAAATCGGTATCTTCGCTCTCCTACCAATTTAATCCATTGTTCTACAGAATGAAATGAACGCATTGCTTTCAGGTCAATGACCAAAACACCTGCTTGAAAATATGGGTCTCCCTCATGCAATCCCAGAACATCTTGTAAATATGACTTCATACTGGGATCCCTGCCCATTGCAAGACTGGGAACCTCTGGGTCAAGTGTAGCAGCTAATATATTCCCATGCATTTCAGTATCGTATAGCTTACCTACATCATCCAGAATCACTGTATCACAATCCAGATAGAGTACTTTTTCATAATCTGGAAGAATGTCAGCTATCAGGAATCGATAATACGTCTCTATCGTAATATGATCTGTTGGATTCTTTTGTAGAGCTCTCTTTCCAATTAAGATTCTGGGGTTGAAGAATCGTAGATGCACTTGAGGATACTGTTTGCAAGTCAGTTCAAGCCTCTGTTTTGAATCCTCTGATAAATCCGATTCCAGTACAATAATATCATAGGACCGATTTCTATCAATATTCTCGAGGAGTGAAGTTAGACATACCCCAAGAGCAGGGGCAAAGCGTTCATTCGAGGCGAAAACGACAGGGACCGCAGAATTCTTCCATGCTGAAAGATATCTAGGAATTTCAACATGTTTGAATTGGACAGAAGCGCAACGCTTAATGTCCAGAGAAGGAGAACATGCAAGATATACCTGGAATAGCAATACATAGAGATGTCTGAATGACTGTATCCGTGTCTTGGAAAGCTTGGATAGTTCCAGTTCAGAGAAAAAAGCTTTGCATACTGTCTCTGCAAACGTTATGAACTCCTCGAAACGCGATCGTTTCAAAACAGCGACTATAGAAGGCAGATATAGTTTTTTCTCCATACTGTAGGTTGCTGGGTTTGTATAGGCTGGATAGTGTTCTTTGATCATTGCAAGCAAACGATCCAAATCCTGACCTTTTACATTGCACTCATTTTTTAAATGGGCCCTTAGGCTTGTGGGAATACGTAAAGACTCCTGGCATAATACATCTGCTTGCCCTATGACTTGGCAATATAAATCTGGATTATCAATCCTATACGCACTTACTGTTTCTGGAGCAATATACTCTTCATGATAGAATTTTGGTTCTTTCTCACCCGGCACAAGGTAAGTATTATCCATGAAAAGTCCAATGTGTGTTTCCTCCGGAAGGTCAGAAGAGAAAAGTGGGGTGTAACAAATATCTTTATAAAACTGCACAGGTATTGCATGATAATCATCAGATGGGAGAAGCGTAGAAGAAACGTCACATATGACTGAAATTGAAATTGACAAGGTACAACCTCTCTGTATGCCTTCTTTTGGCATGTAGGGATGCTTTCAGTACATGATATCACACCAAATGGAGTTGAGGAACTCCCTTTACTGATCAGATATGCAGG
>CAYVRR010000140.1:0-3823 GCA_964453215.1 uncultured Spirochaetaceae bacterium
ATAATAAAAAGGTAGAACCGAAACCCTCACTTGCAGAACGCTTGGAAGGATCACTTAACTCCTTGCTTCGCAAGAACAGGAAAGGTTTGCTCATAGTTCTCATAGTCATTGTTGTCGCACTGATAGGTCTTGGCATTGGAACCAGTGTTTCAAAGAGTAATCTCAACAAGCAGTTCAATCTGATTGACGAGCTTGAAGAGTCATATGCCAATCTTCAGGCAATGGATAGCGAAGATGCTGCCTATCAGGCGAAATACGATGATCTTCTCGCGCAACTGCAGGATCTTTCCGGTAAGAAAGCCAATTATCCTGCCCTTAAGGCAGAATATCTCTTAGGCATGATAGCATTCGAGAAAGAAGAGTATCAGAAGGCACTGGACAGTTTCTTTGCTGTGTATGAAAAGTCCAAGGAGACCTACATGGGTTCCTTGTCACTTTCCAACGCTGCAGCTGCTGCTGAGGAGTTGGATAACAGGGCTCTTGCCCTCGAATACTACACCAAGCTCATCGATGAGTTCGGCTTTTCCGCAGCTGAGGCTCCCAAGGCTCTCTTTGCCCAGGCGAGATTGCAGGAGAAGGGTGGGAACCTGGAACTTGCCAAGGCCACGTTCCAACAGCTTGCTGACCAGTTCCCCGGCTCCGAGTTTGGCAAACTGGCTCAGAACAGGCTTGCCTTGCTGTAATGCAACAGGGTAGGGTAGAGCAAGACCACTGATATAAGGAGACAGATGCAATGAAGATGAAACTAACCTTTCTTCTTTTGGCGTCTGTCTTTTTTGTCTCTTGTGGGATGCCTACGATATTTGCGCCTATTGACAGTGAGTACTATTTAGCACAAGTAAATACTCCCTCTCTTCCAGATACTGTAGAGGGAAAACTTGAGATGAAACTCCAACCTGGTCCTAACTATGACCTCCTGCTAGATCCAAAAGCAGAAGGTCCTTCTCTTATGTTTTTCTATACCTTTGACAGTGGCAGTGATAGTAGATACCAGCTGATCTCTAATGACCTGCATAACTTTAGCTACAAGTTTAAGCAAGAATTTGCAAAAAACAGCTTTGATACCAAACCTGTCTCCAACCCTGCTGAGTTGCTAAGTATCGATAAAAACGATGAAAAGGTATTCCTTTACGGAGTTAACAATAGTTCTGGCTCAAACTTTACCGCTAAAGACCAATATGTGCTCTTTGCACAGGACCAGGGCAACAAAGCAGCTCTTAATCCCTTCTCCCTAAAAAAGATCGATCTTCCATCAAAAGACTATGTGCTATACTTAGATTGGACAGATACTTCTCCATCACCACCCAATTTTATTTCAAATGTCCAAGCATCAGGTAACAGACTCTATGATTTTGCTGGTCAGCCATTTACCTTGGAACAATCAGAGGTGAATGCAAAAATCAACAGCGATACTAATCATGAGTACAACTTTGTAGAAAACAATCCCACAAAGGTCCAACTGCACCTCTTTGCCGCATTTTTCATCTCAGGCCCATTCTCCAACTATTTTTGGAGCGAGCTAGTTTACCTGGGTGCTATACCCATCACTTTAGAATAAGACACAGACAAACACCAAGCAACTAACAGGGCAGTGTTTCATGAACGCTCTTCTTGTATTCTCTTATGGGTGTGAGACTTTGTCCATGGTGTTTGTTACTACAGCCCCCAAGGCATGGTACTTTATTCAGATGAGGTTTAATAACTTTGCAGAGAAATCCCCATTATCTTAAGATGCTAGGATGAATCAGAGCGTATTTTTACTGAATGCATGTAGTACTTCTGAACATTATGACAGAACAATGTAAAGGAAATCTTTTCCAATTAAAAGGAATCGCTTCGTCTCAAAAAATATTGTACAATTAAGCATTACCAACGAATTGCAGATTTGCAAATGAGAGGGGAGTGTTATACTCCATTGATAAAATTTTATTCATTTTTGTGCACGAGGAGACAATAGGTGAAGGAAGAACGGGACAAGCTGAAGATAATGGTGTCTTCGACCGTATATGGAATTGAGGAATTGCTTGATCGTGTTTATACGCTTTTGACCTCCTTTGGTTACGAGGTCTGGATGTCTCATAAGGGAAGCGTTCCCGTATTTTCTAATCGAACAGCATTTGAAAACTGTTTGCAAGCCGTAAAGAATTGTGATTTATTCCTTGGGATCATTACACCCAACTATGGAAGTGGTCAGAATCCCAAAGACTCATCAAGTCTTTCCATTACACATCTGGAGATCCTGCAAGCCATCGAACTTAATAAACCTCGATGGCTTTTGGCTCATGATAGTGTTGTATTTGCCCGTTCTTTGTTAAATAATCTAGGCTATAAAGGCAAGACAGAACGGGCGAGATTAAACCTCAAGAAGAACCATGTCTTTACTGATCTGCGCATTATTGATCTCTATGAAGACGCAACTATTGATCATGAATCACCTGAGACCGTTCCTTTAGATGAACGAAAAGGTAATTGGGTACAAAAGTATCATTCCAACAATGAGGGGTCAATTTTCATAAGCTCCCAGTTCTTCCGCTATCAGGAAGTTGAGGAATTCATCAAGGAGAACTTTCAAGACGGAAATCCGTTTCAGAAAAATGGAGGGACTTCATGACTTTGGAACAGATAAAAAAACTGCTTTTTCTTGGAGAAACTCAACGCATTGAGTTCAAATCCTCAATACGTAATCTTGGTGAGTTGGGAAAAACCGTTTGCGGATTTCTTAATAGCATTGGTGGGTATGTGATCTGCGGTGTGGATGAGAAGGGGGAGATAATCGGTATTGAAGATTCTTCTGATGCAGTAAACAAGATCCAGGGGTATTTGATCGAACATATCTCTCCAAAGGCTTTTATTGCTGTTCAAACTGAAGAATTGGATAAGAAGCTGGTAATCTGCATCGAGGTTCCGGCAGGGAGTGATGTTCCGTATGCTTTCAACGATGTCATTTATATTCGTACTGAAGAACACACACAAGTAGCTAATGCCCAAACTATCCGTGACATAGTGATGCGCCATCAAATTGAGCCTGAACGTTGGGAGCGCCGCTTTTCCTTTGCTGATATAAGGGAGCAAATCGATGTACAAGAGGTAAGATCGACGGTGTCGGCAGCTGCGAATGTGCGTAGGGTATTGTTTAGGGATGAAAAAAATCTCTTAATGGTTTTGGAAGACTTATCGGTTGCTCGTTACGGACGACTAACGAACGGCGGGGATGTTCTTTTTACCACAAATCCTGCCATACGATTACCTCAGACTCGAATCAGAGCTATGAGTTATAGTTCAGATAAGGCAGGCGACAAATTCAATGACATGAAATCTTTCGAAGGTCCGTTGTACCGTATCTTCGAGGATACCTACGCATTCATAGTTCGCAATACTTCCAGTGCATCCACGTTTATCAAAGGTACCCCCAAACGCCATGACGCTCCGCTATATCCCGAAGAAGCGGTGCGCGAGGCATTGATCAACGCTCTGGCACACCGCGACTATAGTGCAGCATCCGGAGGTGTAAGCATCCACGTGTATCCTCATCGGCTGGAGATATGGAATTCAGGCGCACTCCTGGAGGGAGTAACCGAGCAGAGCCTGCTTAAAGGCCAAATTTCAATTCTCCGCAATCCTGATATTGCCCATGTTTTGTATTTGCGGGGGCTTATGGAAAAAGCTGGCCGTGGTAGCGTGCTCATGGTGCAAAAATGTCTAGAAAATGGATTGCCTCCTCCGTTTTGGAAATCAGTTCCCAAGCTGGGAGTTACAGTGACATTTTCTACCCCGGAAGTCACCCCGGAAGTCACCCCGGAAGTCACCCCGGAAGTCATAAAAC
>CAYVRR010000141.1:0-3817 GCA_964453215.1 uncultured Spirochaetaceae bacterium
CCAGTGGACATGTTCCCCCATACCAGGCATGTGGAGACGGTTGTGTTGTTGGAGAACATGGGTGAATAGGTGAGGAAATTCTAATCTAAGTATGGAAGACAGGCCGTTTTACTTGCCGTTTTTGGGCTTCATCTAAAGATGGTCGATAGTATCCCCGTACAAGAGATACGGACCTTTACCCCCTCTGCACAAATAGCCTATCTCAATTTTTCTCTACACCAAAGATGCTTTAGTGCATGCAACAGAGTTTTCCAGCCTAATGGGTTGGACTGTTATGACAGCTTCCAGATCTCTCAATGCATTGTATGCGGCTAGGCTTCTTACCTATGAAGTTGGAGGTAAGACTGGAAGGACTAAGGAATACAGAAGGATTGGCGAGAGAGAGTATTTTGCACTAGGCAAAGTGATGCTTAGATCCCCTATAAAGAGAGTGGTGCATGTGATAAATGCACCGGATAATGCATTTGTTGCAGGATTGGAAGCATTAGCAGAATTGTCCTCCTTCAATCCTCCAGGATATAAGGCTCGTGCAATATATGAAGATTATTATGGTGAATTTGTGACGAATGAAGATCAAATCAAAGATGAAAACCTGGTTGAACTCCAAGTCTGGGAGTATGATCCCAAGCTTTTCACTAAAGGTCACATAGTCGATCCAGTCTCGTTATATGCATCGTTGCAAGAAGAACAAAAGGAAAGGATAGAGCAGGCTCTTGAAGAGGTCATTAGGGGAAAGAAATGCTATATGGAATCATAGAATACTTGATGCTTGCGTTACTGTTCAAAAATGAAAAATGATTTGGTAAGATGAAAATGAGAAGTACATAATAATGGTAAATTTTTGTTAAGTAGTTTGGAATATATGGTATAGTTTCTCCGGGTGGAAGCAAGGAGGTGGAAGGATGGCAACTGCAGATCAGATAAAATGCTTAATTAAAGCGCATAATGATAATGATAATGAAAAATTCAAAACTGTAGTGTTGCAGATTGCAGCGTATGAAGCAAAACGAAATCATGAAACCCTTGCTCGGGAATTGAAAAAACTTGCTGAAAAGAGTGGTAGTGTCAGAAGAAATATATTTCAATTTAACCAAATTCACAATAATCCGATGTTGACAATGTCAGTTCCAACAGAAAGATTAGAAGATCTAATTGTGTCTGATGAGATACTTGAAAGACTCAAAAGAATCTTGCATGAATATAAAAATAGAAACAAATTGAGAAGTTATGGGTTGTGTAACCGAAGAAAAATACTTATTGAAGGAAAACCAGGAACAGGAAAGACTTTTACCGCTTCAGTTATAGCTTCTGAGTTAGGGTTACCGCTTTATACTGTACAAATGGATAAGATGGTTACTAAATTTATGGGTGAAACCAGTACAAAGTTAAGACAAGTTTTTGATTCTGTTGAAGAGACTGTGGGGGTGTATTTTTTCGATGAGTTTGATGCAATTGGAGCAGACAGGAATCTGGATAATGAAGTTGGAGAAATGCGAAGAATTCTCAATTCTTTTCTGCAATTTTTAGAACAGGATGCATCTGAGAGTATTATTATCGCAGCAACAAACAACCAAGAGCTATTAGATCGGGCATTGTTTAGGCGCTTTGATGATGTACTTCACTATTCGATGCCAACGGAGAGTGAAGTGCAAAGACTCTATCAGTACAAAATATCAGCTTTTCAGAGAGATTTTGTACCCTCTGCAAAGCTGTTAGAAGCGTCATTAGTGTTAAGCCATGCTGAAATAATCAGAGTGTGTGAAGATGCAATAAAGGACTCAATTTTGGATGATGCCAAGATTACTCAGGCCAAGATGATGGACTTGGCCAAAGAGAGAGTAACATTACATTCCAGTAAGGAGGCGTAACCATTGGCTGTTGAAAGAAAGAATCTGTTTTTGCATGGGACAAAAGATTCAAAACCTTATAGCTCGAGGCCAAATCCAGTCAAACGTAATTTCCCTCATAGAGAAAACCATAAGGTCCATGCCACCTATCTTGAGAGGAAGTTGAAAGAATGCTTTGAACGTTCAGAAATCCAAAAACAAGCAGCTGCCATACGCTATAAAGATGGAACCTACCTAGAATTTTCTGGTCTTGCTACGTGTGATTTGGCAAGTAGAAGTTTAGAGAATATACCTAAAGGTATACGCTTGTTAAATATAAAAAATGATGAAAAAACGTGTATACAAAGTGCTACAGTTTTTATTCCTGCAGGAAAGGAGTCGTTTTTCAGTAATAAGATTGAACAATATAGATCTGAGATTACAAAAAAGGGAAATCCAAAGAATAATGATTTAATCCGTAGTATTGAGGATATAAGAGTTGCGATACTAAAGTCTTTCTGGATAGGGAGACGGGAGGATATTCCAACAGAAGTACCTCGGTGGTGTGAGGTTTGGTGCAGATATGATGTTTTATCTGTGGACGATGTTTTCCAGAAGGTGCGTGAGTATTGTAAAAAATTAGAAATTAGTCTTAATTCGAATCGACTGATTTTTCCTGAACGTATTGTTCTTCTGATACAAGCAAACAAAACCCAGTTGGCTCATTTGATCGATAGCTGTGAGTATTTGACAGAACTTCGTAGGGCACCGGAACCTCCAAGGTTCTTTGACTTCCTTTCAGGAGCAGAACAAAGAGATTGGGCTGAAGATTTACTGAGTCGAACAGAATTTGTTGATAGCAATTCTTCGATATGCTTACTAGACACAGGCCTAAACAGTTCGCACCCCCTAATTGCCCCAACAATAAAGGACCCGGCTACTGTGCAAGCTGTTGATGATTCTTGGGGTATAGCTGACCATATGGGGCATGGGACAGAGATGGCTGGAGTCGCAATTTACTATAATTTGAAAGATGCATTGATCAACGACAGGAAAATACTCATCAAACATAAGGTTGAATCTGTTAAAATTCTACCACCTCAAGGTAATAATCTAGTAGAGCTTTATGGTGCTATTACAGAACAGGCTGTTGCCCTTGCTGAAATATCCAACCCAAATAAAGATCGAACACTATGTATGGCGGTAACTTCAAGGGGTTTCAATACTGACGATGGTAGTCCCACTTCTTGGTCTGCTGCTGTTGATAGTATCACCTCTGGAGCAAATGAAAATGGCGAAAAACGTTTATTTTTAATCAGCTCAGGAAATACAGTTTCTGAGGAGCTTATGCATTCTCTTTACCCTAATTCTAGTTTACTCCATGGAGTTGAAAATCCTGGACAGTCATGGAATGCTCTTACGGTAGGAGCAGTGACCAATGATATTCATATATCAGACTCCTTCTATAAAGGTTTTCATCCTGTTGCTGATGTTGGACAATTATCACCTTATAGCTCGACCTCGATACCATGGAGTAATAAATGGCCAATAAAACCTGAAATCCTTTTGGATGGGGGTAACATGGCTACAAATGATATGGATTATACCGAGTGTGAGGATCTATCTCTTTTGACCACATATCATAAACATCTGAATCGGCTTTTTACAACCACTTGGGGAACAAGTTCTGCTACTGCACAAGCGTCATGGATGGCTGCACAACTGTATGCAGAGTATCCTGGTATCTGGCCTGAGACCATACGAGCTTTGTTAGTTCATTCGGCAAGATGGACTTTAGGAATGCGCCAACAGTTTTGCAAGGATGATCTCAAAACAAAAGGCAGACGAGAGTTGCTTCGAACCTGTGGATATGGTGTTCCTGATCTAGAAAGAGCAATTCAATGTTCTAGGAATTCAGTGAACTTAATCATACAAGATGAGTTACAACCCTTTGGAAAAAGGTGTATGCATGAAATGCATATACATAAAAT
>CAYVRR010000142.1:0-3815 GCA_964453215.1 uncultured Spirochaetaceae bacterium
TCCTTATTTCAAGATAGGTATCTAAGTTGAAATAAGTATGCTATTATAGAACCTACTATTGCAAGTTACGGCAAAGGGGATTTTCAGATATTGAAAAACAGGGCAGGATTATTTAAGAGGCAGCTTTATGGGGAAATGGAGTACAAGTCTTTCCTTCCTTCCCCCCTTCCCCCCATTCCTCCTGTCGTGATTGATGATGAGATGACGCACTTGCTCATCCTAGCGAATACATGGGTCACTAAGCTGGAAAGCATCTCATCGTTGATTCCTCATATTGCATTATTTGTATCTATGTATATCAGAAAAGAAGCATTAATGTCTTCACAGATTGAAGGCACTGTGTGTACATTGGATGATATCCTTGATCCAACTCTGGAGTTGAATGCGAACCCAGACGTGTTAGATGTCATCAACTATATTAAGGCTACAGATTATGCGGTTAATCGCTTGAAGAAATTGCCACTTTGTAATCGATTAATCAGAGAAACCCATGCAGTATTAATGGAAGGAGTGCGAGGGCTGGAGAAGAGTCCAGGTGAGTTTCGTACATCTCAGAATTGGATTGGAGGGGAAGGATTATCCCTGAAAGGAGCACGGTTTATTCCTCCTCATCCTGATGACATGGTTGTTGCAATGTCTGATCTTGAGAAGTACATGAACGGACCCGACACCCTTGATGTACTGGTGCGTTCTGCTTTAATCCATTATCAGTTCGAAACTATCCATCCATTTTTAGATGGGAATGGACGCATAGGGCGTCTGTTGATTACGTTGTTTCTCATGGAGAAAAACATTCTAACGACTCCCGCCTTATACATCTCCTACTACCTAAAAAAGAACAGGATGGAGTATTATGATCGATTGACTTATGTTCGGACGAAAGGGGAGTATGAGCAGTGGATTAAGTTTTACTTAACAGCCGTTTCCCAATCGGCTAAAGATGCCCATGAGAATATTGTGCGCTTGGTAAAGCTGCAATATGAGCATCTGGCTCGAATCAACACCCTAGGTCGTGCACGATTTACAGCACTTCAACTCTTTTCATACGTAACAAGTAATCCAATCATAGAGATACATAGGACTGCCACAGCATTGCAACTATCGTTCAATACAATCGCAAGTGCAGTTAAGCGCCTTGTTGATATTGGTATTCTCGTTCAGTCAGGAGGAAATAAGAGAGGAAGAACATTCAGTTACAAGGAATATCTCGATATCCTGAAGGATGGAACATAATGCTTATCATTACAGGTGTTGGATCGATTATGATTATTTGATAAAGCACATAGGAATTATCATATGGGAATGCTAGCACTATCCATAGAAATTTCAGTGGCAATTCAATTAAAGATGAACTATAAAAAAAAGAAATTTACCTCATGCTGCATCAAATATACTTGAACTTATTCCTAACAATACGCTTGATAGTCATGAGCCCGTTAGCTTCTCAATTACATTCACGTATGAAGGATTGCTCTTTGAATATGCACTCTCGCTCGATTTAGGTAGTTTCTTAGAAGCAGATTACAAGAGAAAAGTATTACATGAAACTCTTTTTGTTAATATGGTCATGCTTTTTTTCTCGTGGCGATAATTTAGAGATTGGTAATCTAGAAGGTATTGAGCTGTATCTAGTGCCTGCATACATGAAAAATGCAAAAGAAGCCGCCTCATTGGCAACGAGTAGTCTTCATGAAGAGAAGCTTTTCCTTACAAGTGGGTTTAAAACAATGTTCAGTGCAAAGCTGTCTTCAATGATTGGACAGTGGCTAGATGAGAGGTTCATTGTCATTTATAGGTCAGACTCTATGAAATTGGTAAGAAAGTTTTCTGAGCCGAAGAAGAAATCAATCTATATTGAAAAAACTTTGAATGAGGCAGCAGTGCAATTCGGCATCAATTCCAATGCCTTGGGATATGTGGTGGATGGTCAAAAAGAAGAAGCTCAACTTTGTTCCATATTCGACGGAGATGATAACAAAATGGCCATACCTGTAGAACTTTTTGAGTCATTTGGAACAATTCGCTTATCTCAACCTTTTTCCTCTTGTTTTAAGAACCTTAATGCAGGGGGGTATTCTTGTTATCGATGAGGCAGATGCATCCATTCACCTCATGGCATTAATGAATATCATAACATTATTTCATAACGATGAACTGAACATCCATAATGCTCAATTGGTATGTAACACTCACAATCCGATCTTCTTGAATTCTAACCTATTCAGGCCTGATGAGATCAAATTTGTAGTTCGAGATGAAAAGATTCATTGCAGCACTCATTATTCTTTGTCTGATTTTGACACAGCAGGAGAGAAAGGAGTCAGGAAGGGTGATAATTATTTGAAGAACTATTATGTGGATTGTTACGGGGAAATTAAAGATATTGCCTTGCACCTATCATTCAACATCTAATTACAAAAAATGGAGAGCAGGAGGTGATAGATTCAACTCTATTCACTCTTCTTCCATTCATCAATCATTTTAATTAGCAGATAAACTTAAGTTTTTTATAAATGAGTCAAAATGAGTTATCATACTACTTTTCTCACTATTGAAAAGAAGGTGTTCTAAGTCTTTTTGCTTATGAGAGAGATCTACTTCCCCTAGACGTGAAGTTAATGCACTCTTCAATTCTTTTTCATTATGAAGCTCGTGCTTAATTGTAAGAAATTCATAGTTTGGTTTATTTTGCCCCAATAAGAACATTACATCATAGAAGTCTCTCCCTTTACTCCTATTCAAAGCAGCAGATAGTTTCATTGAACACAGAACATCATCGGGGGGGACTGGTAGGGGGAAATAGAATCCGCAGAGCAGAACAAATGCAGGGACTGTTTTGTAAAGAAGTGGTTGATCTTGCTTCTTGTTCTCTGTGAGAAATCTGCCATTCTTATACCCACTTAACTGTATTGAGAAAAGCAGCTGTGGGAAATAGAGACTTCTTCTGTATGCACAGAGCCCATCATGTTCCCTTTCTTTAGGCTCGACATGATATCCTGCGTGAGAAAGATATCTGATGACATCCGTAGTCATAGAGAGAAATTCCTCTTTTGAAAAGTCCTTGCAATCGAAGTCTAGGTCCTCACTGAACCTATCAATTTGCTTAATGAGTCGGAGATTTGTTCCCCCTATACATGAAAGTTTTGTTATGTATGGAGAGGAAGAGAGGTATTCAAGTATTTGACATTGGATATATTCTTTGAGCATGAGGCTATGGTAACTTATGTTATTTCTTAAATATGATGGGAAGAAATTTTTTATTGCATCAACTGTAATCATAGATATGCTCCTTTTAGGCGTAAGACTCTTGTTTCTAGTATTTTGGATCTAAATCTTATGAGGTATTCATCAAACCTATCAACATTGAGCTCATCTTGCATGAAGTCCCTTTCTAGCCGTAGCTCTCTCATATCTGCAATTGAATCATATTGTGGATTAAGATATAAAAAATCAAGAAGAGCTTTCTCTGGAGAAGCTAGTAAGATATGCCATTTTTTAGAAAGAGCAGATTGTTCTACTAGGTAGCCAAACATTAATTCTGGTTTTACCGATCTATAGAAGTAGTTGCCAATTACATTTTGAAAGGATTTGGTCTTTCTCGAAGTAACACTGGTAATGTTTATCACACCCTCTGGTATCATTCCATAGAAGGATAGAGCTGATTCTAAGCTAATGTATGAAGGCGAGTATATTTTATTGGCAAAATAGAACGGGGCGTCGCTGAGTTCTTTTAAGGCTGGAAATGTATAAAACCCTTGGCGAAGTCTTATTAGCTTGCCCTGTTTCTCCCAACGACCAAGGTTATTCCTATCAAA
>CAYVRR010000143.1:0-3655 GCA_964453215.1 uncultured Spirochaetaceae bacterium
CATACCCCTAAAAAAGGGAAGATAGGCCAATAGAGAAACTACTCATACCCTTATCAAAACTAAAGGTGTCACCCTCATCTCCCACCTCTGTATTCATAGATGCAGATATCATAAGCCCATCAAAAATATTCCAACTTGCAACTGCGTGTAATGAAGCACTTAAATCAAGTGGAGAAATAATTGAGTGAACAGAGATAGATATGCCGTTTGAAAGTTGGTACTGTATAGTGGGATACAAAAAAAGAGCTAAATTTTCACTTTGAGGAAATGGTGTATAGAGTGATTCGAGTGAAAGACTCAGCCTATTCTGGTTACGAAATGCTATTATATGAAAGAGGCGAGATGAGAGAGTAATACTCTCTTTAAGATGAGTAGAATCTTCTCCTGCTAAGGAAATATCTACAGAAGCGGAGAAAGAGGCATCTATTCCAACATTACCCATAATGCTTATATGTGGGGTGAGAGAGTAATCACGAAATGAGAGGCCAGTTTCAACTTTCACACTCCCTTCACTATTGTAATAGCGTATGCCTCCCTTTACTTCTTCTATCTCTTTAGTTTCTGGTACAATGATAGCACCTTCTAAAAATGAGAAGGAGGAGAGGGGAATGGTGATTGCACTAAGCCATGCTCTGTCCAAAACTGGTGAATTATTTAAAATTGGAACAGAGTAGTTAGTATCTTCAAAAAGAACATTCCCTGCATTAAAAAGAGAGCCCTCTCCCCAGTCTAAGCGTGTTTTTCCTACTAGAATTCTAAAAGAGGGAAAGCGAGCTTTAATAGTAATTCTGTCAAGGTCTACAGTTATATCATTATTTGAATTAAAGATAGATTTGAGGGCAATATCTGCTTTGATGTTCTTATATCCACTAGATGAGAGTGTTACAAGAGCACTCCCACTTTGTATGTAAGAGGGAGCTACTGATTTGTTCACTACAAGAGTATTTACTAATGATATCTCTGTTGACATAGTAACAGATGAGATGATGGGAAGGGAGATAGTGACTAACAATGTAATCAGTGTAGTGAGTTTTTTCATATCCGTATCCTTACCAGGTGAGTGAGTCTATTGAAAAAAGATTTCTATCAAGTGGAATGTCTATTTCAATTGAATCAATTTTCATAATAGTTGATGAGTTTCTTTTCAGTGTATCTACTATCTTCGTCTCTTTTGGAATTGTCCTCTCTCCCACGCGCATGGTAGAGATAACATCAATTTCTTTTAACAATCTCCCTGAAGAAGTTGAATATTCCCCCTTTTGGACAACAAAAGTTTCTGTATCAACAAAAAGTGTTTGTTTGGGATAAGCAACCTTTCTTGTTTTTGCAACAAGGGAGAGTTCATAACACTCCCTACCATCTATAGTCTTTGTTCCCAACAAAGTTACTTCATAATCTCTAAGAGTATCTTTTTCTCCCGTCATATCTTCATAGGAGATGTCGCTCCCTAACAAAGATTGTCTTAAAGCAGCTCCTGTTAAACGAATTAATTCATTTGCATCTGGGTAATATAGAAATAGTTCATTATTAGTGCGAAGTACTTTCTGTCCCCGTTCAGCTAAAGAGGTAAATTCAATGAGCGAGTCATATTTCCCTCTTGAGTATGCATTAAAGGTACTCTTTTTTTCACCAAACCTGTCAGTCGTGATAATTTCTCCACTACTTTTACTTGTTTCATATGTTTCGAGTTCATCCATCTTATTCACAATTTCAACAGCGGTGATTGCACTAAGAAGTGAAATAGAGAAGATAGATAGCAATACAATAATACTAATTTTTTTCATACGTTGATCCTTATTATACATAGCGAAGAGCTTCAACTACTTCGATACGAGATGCTTTTCTTGATGGGATATAGGTTGCGATAGCTGTGATTGCGATGGAGTAGAAAAAGACAAGTATTGCAGTGAATATGTTAAATGTTGGATACAACATACTCGATATCCCCATATCTATCCCACTCATAGCTTCAGTAAAATCTATCCCTGTTTGACCAAGGTAGAGGGTTATTGCAGAACCTAATAGAACACCTGCAAGTGATGCGATTACTGAAATAATGAGTCCTTCAGTGAAGAAGAGTTTAATGAGCTCTTTTCCCCTCATCCCTAAGGCAGAGAGTGTACCAATTTCTCTCATTCTCTCATACATTACCATCATTGTTGTATTTATAATAACAGTTGAGCCAAGGAAGAGGAAAATTGCTCCAATAAAATAGTAGGCAATTTCAGCTATTTTCATCAGACTAAACATGGTCGAGATTTGATCAAAAGAGGCTATATCTACTCTTGTATTTGTCTTTTGCTCAATTTTTTCTCCAATAGAAAATGCCAATTTCTTTAAATCACCTTCAGCTCTTATGAGTATTTCATGAGTTTCTGTTTCATCCATCCTCAAAAAATAGCGAGCTGTATCAATATCTGTCCAGTAAAACTGTGTATTTAGGGAAGCGATTGGGAATGTGGCAAGTCCCACTATTTCTAATGTGATTGCATTTGTTCCCCTTGCAGCTGTGGTGCTCATCACTGTGATAGTATCCCCTATAGTAACTCCTAGGTCTTTAGCGAGTGTAGCTCCAAGGAGCATCTCTCTTGCCCCTTTAGAGGGGAGCTTTCCCTTTTTAAGAATTGCATCGAGGTCTTGAAAGTTCTCTTCTTTAAGAAAGTCAGCTCCAATTCCAACTGATGGTTGCATTCCTCCATTAATGTAAAATGAAGAAGGAATCGTAATTCTTGGTACATAATAGGCAACGTCTATCATATCGCTTAACACACTCGCAATTTCTTGTTCGTTAATGGTTAGGTGGATTGGATTATAGCGTTCATATTCTCCAAAGGAAGCGTTTCGAACCCGTATATCCCCTGTGTAATATGTGGTGAGGTTTTTTTCCATATCGGCTGACATTCCACCTAAAAAGGCGAAAAGAAGGACAATTGCCATGCTTGAAACCATAATCGCAACCCCACTAAGAATTGACCTTCTCATATTACGACTAATATTACGCCTTGCAACTTGAAATATATTTAATTTCATAATTTCTACTTATCTCCTTATATGTGGTGAAGTGCGCTTGGGATATCCATCTTAAGGGCACGCCGCGTTGGGATATAGGCGACAACCATAGAGAGAAAAACGCCACTAAAGAGCGTTGTAATAATGGTTTTTACACTCCATGAGCCTCTCATGATTGAGGAGATACGATACCCAATATCCATATCTCTGAGGATAAATCCCAAATTTATTCCATATTCAACAAGGAAAAAGTTAACAAGTGAACCAAGAATGGTTCCAACAATCGCACCAATTAATCCAATCCCTCCAGCTTCAATAATAAACAAGAGCTGAATTGATGAGTTTTTCATTCCAAGAGCTCTCATCATCCCAAGTTCTCGAATGCGTTCATACATTGCCATAAGCATTGTATTTGAGATACCAACTGCTGCAATTATAAAAACAAGGAAGAGAATCATTCCGCTCGCTCCCCGTTTTGTCTCAGCAATGGCAACATAATCACGAGCAAGATCCTCCCAGCTAAGTATAGTGTATTGAGTATGTTCGAGGTTAAGAATGTTTTTGATGTTACTTATTTCTTTTTTATAATCAGCTGATTCTTTTATGGCAATATTAATCTCTGTCGCTGCCCCTTCTAAGAAAAGGT
>CAYVRR010000144.1:0-3629 GCA_964453215.1 uncultured Spirochaetaceae bacterium
TCTTTTTTTTTACTTACATCCAATCACCTTAGCTACTTTTCAGTGAGTGATGGGGGTGAAAGAGTGGCTCATCTATGTAGGTTTTCTATAGATCATACACAAGCACTAGAGGGGGGACGTCTCCTTTTGAAGGTGGTGCCATTGGGTAGGGTATTATGATGATGAAAAAGATTTCTCCTCTTTTTGCCTCCCTTGTTTGATACTCCCCTCTTTTCATGATAAGATACCAATCTCAACTCTATCTTTATCTATGAGGTATTCATGTTAACAGTGAAAAAACGGCATCAAGTGGTGACCTATTTCATCTCTTTTTTCTCATTTGGGCTACTCATTTCAACACTTGGCATTGCTCTTCCCTACTTAGCTGAACATGCAAAAGTTTCCCTTGGAGATGCTGCCTTGCTATTTACGATGAATAGCATTGGCTTTTTATTTGGCTCTCTCATTAGTGGTGCTTTGTATGATGTGATGAAAGGAAAATATTTATTAGCTTTTGCTTGGTTTGTTGTCGCTATTTCATCATTTTTGTTACCCATTCTTACTCTATTTTTCTATATGTCCCTTGTTAATATCTTTTATGGGTTTGCTAATGCTACAATTGTTGTTGGATGTAATACGCTCATAACTCGTATTGACGATGAGAAAACGAACTCTCTTCTTTCCACTATGCATGTAATAAATGGTATTGGGGCATTCCTTACTCCAATAATATTTACCCTCTTTATTCAAAGAACAGGGGATGTTGTCCTCTCTTATCATATCTACGCTATCTTCTTCTTACTTTTAGGAGTCTTTGTCCTATTTACTCCAAATCATGAGAATAATCAGAAAAAGAGGGATGTTAGTGAAGAAGTTGCCACCAATACTCAAAGTAATGTGATTTTGATACTCCTTCTTTCCTCAATTGCCTTTGTGTATGTAGGTACTGAAATTAGTTTTACAGGATGGATCTATACCTTCATGCGAGTTCAGTTTCCCTCTTTTGGAGGAAATGCTGGGTATGTTACTGCAGCATTTTGGCTATTTATGACCTTAGGGAGAGTTCTTTTTACTAAACTTGCCGATTACTTTAAAGTGCGTGTTCTTATGCTCTTTACCATCGGTGGAGCTGCACTTGGTCTATCTATCATCTCATTCTTTCCTAATATGTTTTATATGGTATGGATTGGAACTGCAGTTGCTGGACTCTTTATGGGTTCAGTCTTCCCTTTTTTAATAAGTTTTACAGATCAAACAATTGGGATTTCTGGAAAAATGAGTGGGGTTTTATTTGCAGGAACTAGTTTTGGTGGTATGTTAATGCCCTACATTAATGGGCAGATATTTGAAACCTTTAGGCCTCCTACAGCGATGATGAGTATGTTAAGTACAATTGTGATAACATTTTTCATCTTTTTAATTCTCTACAACATCGTTCCTCAAAGTGATAAAGAAGTAAAGCAGATTGCACATAAAACTGTGTATGAACCTCCACTCATTACATAACTTGGCAAGATGGACAGATGTGGGTACTTCTTCCCCCAACTTTAATTTTTTCTATCAAGGTAGAACATCTTGGGCAAGGTGAACCTGTTTTTCCAAAAACTTGAAAGTACCTTTGATACTCTCCTCTTTTACCTTGTACTTGGTAATTACTCTCCCCTGTGCCTAAACTACTTCCCCCCTTCTCTATACTGAGTGTGAGGATCTGTTTCATATGCATAACAAGTATCTCACTCATTTTTTTTGTGATGGTGTTTGATAGCTTATTTGGATGTATGCGAGAGATGAAGAGAATCTCATCAACGTAGATATTTCCAATTCCACTTATGTATGTTTGATCTAATAGGAATCTTTTTATCCCAATTGCATGTTTGTGTAAGATTGTATAGAGGTAGGGTGAATCTAATTGATCACTTAATGCATCAATTCCTACATGTTTATAAGCAACAGTTTTATATCTAGTAATAATAATCTTTCCAAATTTCCTTGGATCATGAAAACAAAGTAAACATGAGTCTAATTCAAATATTACTCTGTCATGTGTATCTCTCTCTTCTTCTATGCCCCTTATGTAAAATGAGCCACTCATCTTAAAATGGACAGAGATAATTACATTGTTTGATAAGTGAATAAAGAGCTTTTTCCCAATTCGCGTTAATTCCACTATGCTCATGTTTATAAACGGTGCATCTATGGAGATAGAATTGGGGTTATAAACAATCAAATTTTGTATTGTTTTTCCAACAATCTTTTTTGTGAGGTATCTTCTCATCGATTCAACTTCGGGTAGCTCTGGCATGATGTTACCTATCTACAGGTTAGGAGACAACATTGAGGGGAGTTGCAAGGGTGAACTGCTCTAGATTTTTATATGCTATTTCAATGAGTCGTTTTCTTGCTTCTATTGGAGCCCAAGCGATGTGGGGGGTAATGATTGCATTTTCAAGGCCGAAAAGGGGGTGATGAGGTTTCATAGGTTCTTCACTAATTACATCGAGTGCAGCATATGAAATTTTCTTAGAAATAAGTGCTTCTCGTAAATCTGTTTCATTAATAATTTTTCCCCTCGATGTGTTGATGAGAATAACTCCATCTTTCATCTTTTTAATACTTTGAGCGTTAATCATCTCATAGGTGTTTTCTTGCAATGGAGTGTGAATAGATATTACATCACTTTCTCTATATAAATCAGCTATGGAGACATATCGAGAATGTAATCCGATTTTTTCACCTATTTTCTTTGGGTGATACGCAAGTACTTTCATTCCAAAAGCCATTGCAATTTTTCCAACCTCTCTTCCAATATTGCCATAGCCTATAATTCCCATTGTTTTTCCATGAAGCTCAATGAGGGGAAAGTCAGCAAAGCAAAAGTCTAAAGAGCTAATCCATCTTCCTTTATGAACTTCACTGCTATGGTGTCCCACATGGTGAGCGACTTCAAGTAACAGGGCAAAGGTGAATTGTGCAACAGAGTGGGTTGAGTAGGAGGGAATATTTGTGACGCAAATATTGTGCTTTTTAGCACTCTCTATATCAACAACATTATATCCCGTTGCTAATACTCCTATATAGGAGAGGTTAGGAGATGATCTCATTATCTCATCGGTAATTTCTACTTTATTTGTTAAAATTGCATGAGCATCTTTGCTTCTTTCAAGTGCCTCCCTAGGAGTGCTCCTTTCATACACTGTGAGAGAACCAAGGGTAGAAAATGCATCCCAAGAAAGATCTCCACTATTTGCTGTAAAACCATCTAAAATTACAATATTCATATCTGTCACTCTCCATACCATTATTCTTACCCTCTATATTGAAAGAATTGGGTAGATAAGTAAAGGGGAGAAGAGGAGCAATAGGGTATATGATGATTCATGTGGCGCATTTAGGTGGTTAGATGAGGTATTCGTGGGTAAAACAATTAATTTTAGACAATTGTTCATAACCTACTTGACGTTTTTTCCCCCACGTGGTAGAAGTTAACACGCTTCAAGTCTCCATCGTCTAGTGGTTAGGACATCGGGTTTTCATCCCGGCAACGGGGGTTCAATTCCCCCTGGAGATGTACATATTATTTAAGCAAATAAAACACCAGAAAATATGATTAAACTCATCGATTTCTGGTGTTTTTTATAAGCCTTTGTTTT
>CAYVRR010000145.1:0-3585 GCA_964453215.1 uncultured Spirochaetaceae bacterium
AGATGGTATACTATTATTTTTCTTGCATAACAAAAAATGTTACGTTATAATAATTGTTATGAATACCATTAAATTAACGAATGACAAAGAGCTAAAAATTTTCATGCATCCAGTGAGACAAAGAATTTTGCATACTCTATCTATCAATGGGCCAATGACTGTTAAAATGATTGCTGATGCATTTAATTTAAACAGTTCTAGTGTAAAAAATCATATTCTACAGCTAATTGATGTAAAGATTGTAGAAATAGATCATCAACAACTCATTAATGGAATTACAGCCACTTACTATAAACGATTCGAAGGAACTGTAAGTGTAGAAAGTGCTGTGAAAGGAGAAAGGCAAGTAATTGCGCAAAACTTGCTAAAACAAGTTCAAGATGGTTTTTTTGAAAAAGAGCGCCAACATAGAGATGAGCTTGGGCATTTTTGTGCAGATCAACTTACAGGAGTTGTACATCTACACAAAGAAGAAGCTGATCAACTCTATCAAATAATTCGAGAATTTCTTAATACACACGAAAGAAAAGGGGAGGGCACCTCGCCTTATGTCTATTCTATAGTAACTTACCGTGAGTAAAACATCCTCCATATATACAATATTAATCGTATTAAGCATCTCTAATCTTGCCTTAGGCTTTGTTCTTCCTGCAATAAGCTTAATTGTAGTGAGTAAAGGATTTCCTCTTCCCTTTTTAGGTATAGCAATGGCGTGTATGTCATTATTTGTGATAATAGCAGAAGTCCCTAGTGGAATTTTTTGTGATGCAAAAGGGCGAAGGATGAGTTTCCAGTTGGGGATGATGTTTACTTTTGTTGGCACATTATTACTCTTTTCTTCCTCCTTTTTCATGGTATGTCTCGGATTTTCCTTACATGGTTTGGGTCGAGCTTTTTCTAGTGGGAGTCTTGATGCTTTATATATAGAAGAAGCACAAGATAATGGCAAAACACTAGAGGAAGCTCTGTTTGCATTAGAGGTAACTTCAAGTCTCTCTTTAGCTATTGGGGCCCTTATTGGTGGCTACTTATTAATGGTAGGAAAAGAGGGATCTACTCTTACTCATCCAATTTTAATTGGGCGCATTATCTTAGTAGGAATAAACATTGTGCTCATCCCTTTAATAATTTCTCATGAGACTACAAAAGGGGCTAGGAGAAAAGTATCTCTCCAAATCTCTTTATTGGTCGATACTTTAACCACCCAACCTCAGATTTTAGTCTATGTAATTACAGTAGTTGTTCAAGGAATCTATGTATCCTCTATAGAAACCTATTGGCAACCCTATGTAAAAAGATTGTTGCTTCATGATTCTCAGCTTTGGGTATTAGGGGTGATGGCAAGTGTAATATTTGTGATGAGTATCTTAGGGGCTTATGTAGGGAAAACTCTATTAAAGCATCTTCGTGCTCAAATTCTTTATATCATTTTATTTTTCATAGATTTTATATTGTTAGGATTGTTATCAAGAGCTATGAGTCTCGCTTTGTTCTTGTTCCTATATTTTTCAATATATATTGTATTAGGAGCTCTTATGATTGCTGGAGGTACCTTACTAAATCAGCGAATAGAGAACTCAGTACGTTCTTCAGTATTGAGTCTCAGTTCTTTCTCACTACAAATGGGAGGCGTTCTTTCATCGTTAAGCTCTGTAATTATCCTCTCTTATGTAGGTATTTCAGGATTCTGGATACTAGTAGCTATAAGTGGAGCTATTATCCTATTAGTAACATCTAAACGATTATAGAAAGGAAGATTGGTACGCATTGTTATCTATAATGGTGCTATTAGTTTTATTTTGTATGCAATATAACAAAGATTAATAGGAAAAAAACATTAAACCAAGCAATACATAAACCTTGCATAAATGTGAGTAATGGGGCAAAGTGGTACAGTTCAATTTGTTTTAACGCTTTCCTAACCGTATCTGGTTTGGAATCAAATAGGAGGTTTCTCTATGCCAAAACAAGAGAAAAGTCAAAACCCATTTGCCTCTGAACTCACTAGTTATGTCGAAGATGAAAAAACCTTCTATTGTATGCCAGGACATAAACAAGGTAAGGGTGCTCCTTCTCTATTAAAAGAGATTTGGGGAGACAAAGTATTTAAATACGACATCACTGAAGTGAGTAAAAGTGATGTTCTTGCATACCCAACATATAAGATAAAAACAGCTCAAGAAAATGCCTCTACCATTATGGGTTCTAAGAGGTCATGGTTTTTAGTAAATGGCTCATCTGTTGGAATTCATGCAGTAATAGGTGGAATAGTAAAACCAGGAGAGAAAGTCCTTGTTCACAGAGAGTGTCATAAAGCAGTCCTTATGGGACTCATCTTTAGTGGAGCAGTTCCTATCTATTTAGAACCAGTTGCTAACTTACCTGAATATGCGTATGGCTCTGTTGACTTACGTAAAGTTGAAGAGTTACTCATAGCTCACGATATTAAACTTGTATTAGTCACGAGCCCCAACTACTATGGCCTTAGTGTAGATATTCCACCTTTGTGTGAACTCTGCCACACATATAATACCAAGCTCTTTGTGGATGAAGCACATGGAACTCACTTTAGTTTCCATCCAGAATTCCCTTCCCCTGCTATCTCCTGTGGCGCCGATTATGTGGTGCAATCGATGCATAAAACAGTAGGTGGATTGTATCAAACAGCACTATTACACTCAGCTTCAACAAACCCCCTTTATGATGAAAGAATTGATGCAATGCTTGCTATGCTACAAAGCACTAGCCCTAGTGCCCTTTTATTGATGAGCATAGACTCTGCATTAACTGAAATTGATCGACGCGGAAGTGATATCTACACCCAACTATTACTGATGATAGAAACTATACGACCAATGCTTAATACAGAGAGCTACTCAATAGTTGAACCCACTGAAGGGGTGTTGGTTGCAGGAGGATTTGGTGGTTTTGATCAGTGTAAAGTAATATATAGAAGTATTGGGCCAGTAGAGCGAAACCTGATTCAAATAAAAAAGAAATTATCTGATGATTATGGAATAGAGATTGAGTTAGCTGGTGCGAAGCATCTTCTACTCACTTTAAGCTTTGCAGATGCCTATGATATAGATAAAACAAGAGAAAATCTTATTTATTTCTCTACTATCCTTGAAGAAATTACTCAAGCTGGGGTAGGGAGAATTGAAGAAAAAGATGATTTTGTCGATACCAGAGAACTCCCTATATTTGAAATGACTCCTCGGGACGCTTTTTATGCTCCCAAAAAGATGGTAAGACTAAAAGAGGCAGAAAGTAGTATTAGTGCCTCAATGGTCTGTATTTATCCCCCTGGATACCCCCTTATTATACCTGGAGAAAGGATACATGAGGCAGCAATTCATACATTATATCACGATCATCAATTTGGTTTCACTATAATCGGGATTTCTGAAATAGATGGGGACCTTTTTATTGATGTGATTAATGAATATCTCATTGAAGAATAATTCTCCTTGTATCATTGATGTATCAATACAGCACATTCGAAGGTGTACGATGAGTGAGAAAATTCTTTCGTGTCAGTCCGTAGAACTACGCCCTGAATAAAAATCTAGAGATAATGTAACC
>CAYVRR010000146.1:0-3581 GCA_964453215.1 uncultured Spirochaetaceae bacterium
AGAGGGTGAGGATGAATAATCATTCGAGAACCTCATTGATAAATTCGATCATATTCTGAATACGGTTATCCAATGTTAATGCTTTACTCTTCTGCAGAGACGACAATCCCATTGCATCTCGTCGTTCTGAGTTGTTTTTAAGAGTATGAATTGCTGTTGCTATTGCATGAACATCGTTAGGGTCGACTAGAATAGCATTTTCCGTATCCAATACATCATAATTAAAAGGTAGATCTGAAGAAATTATCGGAAGTCCACATGCCATTGCTTCAATGATGGCATTACAACATCCCTCCGCCTGTGTTGGAAGTAGAAACACATCTGAACAGTTCAGATAGTCACTTATATGTGCATGGGGAACAGTCCCTGCAAACAGAACTTCCTCCCCCTCTGGGACTTGAGGCCCTGCTCCAATAAAGATAGCCTTTATCGCTGGATCTTGCAGTTGTTGAATTGCTGCTAGAACCCTAAGAGGCCCCTTTCTTTCTTTGAATGCACCAACAAAGGAAATAATAAAGTCATCTTGAGAGAATCCATAGGTATTTCTCAATGTAGCTCTATCACATTTATTGAATTTTGTTTCATCAATTGCATTGGGAATAATTCTAAAGGGTTTTCCGATTCCAAGTCCTAAATTCTTCGACTCCTCTACATTTTTTGATGAAACACTGATGATACCTGCGAGATGCCGTAGTCTCTCAATAATGTAGGAATTAGGATACATCTCTTGGACAGATATGATACTTTCTCCTGTCACAACAACCAAGGGAATATCTTCTATATTTGCAATCTCACCACCTACAACCGCACTACTCCAAAAATGAGCATATAACAAATCAGTAGCTGGACGAACTTTTTGATATGTATGAACTACAGCACGTTTTTTCCAATACTCGGAAACCCTTCTTCCTCGTATCTTCAAAAACGAAAAAGTGAGAGTGCGAGGTTGGTAAATATCAATGGTCTGATTCTTACTTGAGATATCAACCCAGTGGAATGGTCTCAATCGAGTTTTTCCAATAAAAGCTCTCATCAGGCTCTGCTCTGCTATTACCGTACAGTGAAATCCTTGATCAGCAAAAGCTCTTACCGTCTCTCCAATAAATGAGAAAATTGGTTCTTGCTTTGTCGGATAACCAGGAACAATGAAACAAATATTTTTCACATTTCTACACCTTCAGCATGAAACCATATGCTTTCTTTGTCACAATACGTCGAACTAAATACAAGAAAAAAGAGACAACACTTACCAGAGGAATGTGTTGGTCCTTCATTACCTTCATAATCTCTCCGATTTTTCCTTTGGAAGCATAATATTTTATCACTTGCAGGTATAACATACGATATATTCGAATAACATCCTGTTCTGGTAACTGTTCAATTGTATCTGCAAATTTTTTAATAAAATCATTGGTTATTTCGTGGAAATTTTTCTTCGAAACTGTATTTGTATGCATATGAACAACCAACCCCACATAATCAACATAAGCAAGTTTATACTTTTTTAATATTCGGACAAGAAACTCGACATCTTGATTACGTTCAAATGATTCATCAAATCCGTTCATCTCCTCAACTACAGCCCGTCTTACCATGAGATTGGACCCTGCATGAACAAATAGATTCCGCATCAACTCATCTACAAGCAATTGCCCTTCTCTTGTCTCAGCAGAACGAATAACAATCTCATTGTTTCGCTTTCGAATGAACGCTGAATAACACGCAGCCCATGATGTATCAAGAGATTGCAATCGTTCCAATTGCTGTGAAACCTTCTCGGGGAGGAATTCATCGTCATCATCAAGAAACATGATAAAAATCCCATGGGATGCTCTGAACCCAGTATTTCTAGCCGCAGAACCATTCTTATTCTGCTCGTGCTGTAAATACAAAATATTGGGATAGGTACAATACTGTTGCATTACTTGTTCAGTCTGAATTCGTGCTTCACTCTCTGGATTATTGTCATCAACAATAATGATTTCAATTGATTCATATGTTTGGTTAAGTACAGATTGAATTGCACGTTGTAAGGTATCTGGTCTACCATATGTGGGAATGATGACACTCACCAATGGATTGCTCATGCATGTTTCTCCGTGTGATTGGCGATATACCATCCAACAGCTTCCATAATTCCTTCCTCAAAACTCCATTTCCCCTCATACCCCAAATATAGTTTTGCTTTTGAAATATCTGCATTGGAATGTTTGATATCACCCGCACGTGTAGGTCCGAACACTGGCTGAATCTCTTTTTTTAAGGCTTTTGCTAGCATCCAATAGATATCAATCAGGTATTCCCTTCCCCCAAAGGCAATGTTGTACACCTGTCCCGCAGCTGAAGAGGGAGCAAGACAAGCCCTGAGATTGGCTTCTATGACATTCTCGATATAGGTAAAATCTCTGCTTTGCCTTCCATCTCCATTGATAATTGGCACCTCATCATTGAGAAGTTGATTAATCCATTTTGGAATCACTGCGGCGTAAGCTCCATCTGGTGTTTGTCTTCTCCCAAATACATTGAAATACCTAAGCCCATATGTATCTAATCCGTACAGCTTATAATACAACTTTCCATACTCTTCGATTGTTCGTTTGGTCAATGCATAAGGTGAGAGAAGAACCCCTTCCTTTCCTTCTATCTTCGGAAGTGTTTCCTCATCCCCGTAGACTGAGGAAGATGAGGCATAGACAAATTTCTTAACACCATTCTGGCGAGATGCTTCAAGCATGTTCAAGGTTCCCATTACATTGTTTTGCTCATAGAAGCGTGGCATTTCAATACTTCTAGGCACACTACCCCACGCTGCTTGATGGAGCACATAATCAACACCTTCTGTAACTTTCAGGCATACCTCATAGTCCTTGACATCACCTTTGATAAAGGAGAAGTTTACATCATCTTCAAACATTTTAAGATTCTGTAGGAATCCAGTTGAAAGATCATCTAGAACTCGTACAGTCTGTCCCATATGAAGAAGTGCTTCACACAAATTTGATCCAATGAACCCAGCACCTCCGGTTACCAAAAAAACCGAATCTTTAGGAAAATTTAGTTGTTCATACACTTTCATCATAGACTCCAGTACGAATAGCCAGCTTTCTCAAGCTGTTGTCGGTTAAACAGGGATTTCACATCAACAACAACCTTTTGGGTATCTGCGAAAAAGTTGTTCAATTTTTCAAGAGAAAGCTGCTGGAATTCTTCATGCGCGACAGCAACTATCAGAGCATCCAACTCTTTGAGTTCCTTGAGTGAGGTGAATTTAATGTTATACAGTTGCTCAGCTTCCCCAGCATCAGCTACAGGGTCACAGACCAAGGGATCAATTCCATATTCTCTTAGTTCCCTGATGATATCGATTACCTTGGTATTCCTAGTATCAGGACAATTTTCCTTAAACGTAAAACCAAGTACCGCTACTTTTGCCCCTTTTACTGGGGATTCAACGGATATCAGATTTTTCACTACATGCTCGGCTACATACCTACCCATATCATCGTTGATCCTTCGCCCAGACAATATAATCTGTGAATGATAACCTAACTGCTCTGCTTTATAGGTAAGATAATACGGAT
>CAYVRR010000147.1:0-3545 GCA_964453215.1 uncultured Spirochaetaceae bacterium
TCATTTATAAAGGTTGCTCCAAGTATGAGAAGCCCTCCTATAAGCTGATAAAAAGTTAATGTTTCGTGTAGGAGCGTTACTGATAGAATTACTGCAACAATGGGGTCTATGTAACTAAGAATTGCTGCTTTTTGTCCTTCAAGGTGAGAGAGAGATGAAAAGTAGAAGTAATACATTACTCCTGTGTGCACTACACCTAAAATTAAAAGAAAGATAAGGCCAAGAGTGTTAATTTCATTGATATGAAACCCATTTGTGAGATAGGTATAGGGTAAGAGTACAATGCTTGCAGCTAAAAACTGAATCCATGTTCGTTTTAATCCATGAATCTCACCAGTAGCTTTATTTGTTAATACAACAAGGGCATAACATACTGCAGCAGAGAGTCCGTAGAGAACTCCAATAAAGTCATTACTTCCCCCACTCACGACTCCTATGATAAGAACAAGTCCTATTGTTGAGATAATAAAGCAGATGATTTGCCTCACACTTAGATGTTCTTTAAAAACAATCACACTCCCTAAAATTACGAGTGTGGGAGCAAAGTAGTAACTCAACGTTGCTAGGGCAACTGTTGTATAACGAAATGCTTCAAATAAAAAGACCCAATTAAATCCCATTGCTACACCTGAAAAGATGAGCTTTCCTACATCTTTCTTATAACTTTTTAGGCTAAAGGGATTTTTTGAGCCAACCACAAACAGAGAAAGAACAAAGAACGCGATAACACCCCTCATAAGTGCAATCTCACTTGAAGGAAGGGGAATATAACGTACAAACACCCCAATTGTTCCAAAAGTGGTCATGGCAGTAATAATCTGTACACGTGCTATGAGATATGTTCTATCTTTCTTAGTAGTCATAATGAATGAGGATATATAGGAAAGGGGAAACTGTGAAGAGGGTATCAGTGAGTATGTAGTAAGTAAGATGAAAAAAAAGAATTAGAAACATTATCAATAGATGTTTGTACGGTTGATTCATACAGTAAAGATATTGTTCCTAAATACATGATGAAAAGAGGGAAAGAACTAGCAGATGGTTTATGTAGGTACCACCTACCCTTTTTGCGAGGTAATGATATAAAGCATCATGAAACCATTCTTCCACTTACATGATACCACCACCTTGGGAGGCTTTTATGTGAAAGATAGATTTTGTAAGTCTTACTACTGCAGAAAGGATCTACTGCCACTTTAAAGGGGATGCGTCTTTCCCTCAAAACTTTTGACTCTATTGCAATTCAGGTAGGTTAAATTCATCCTATTATTTGCTCATCATGTATGAATTACGAATTATGGAGGTATTCAAGATGTTGATAGATTTAAAGATTCTAGGATCCAGGATCGAAGCGAATAGAAATTTCTCAAAGATAGCCCGAATCAGTAGATCTGAGGGGTCAGTGGTGATAATGAAAAAAAAGTTCTAGATATGTAATCATCAAATATGAATAAATAAACGCTGATAAATAAATAGAATAAGAGCTATTGCTTGAAGTTTCCAGGAGATTGTTTAAGCGTCATGAGGCAGCCTATAAGAAATTAGCCAAATGATTCACCTCTCATTGGAGCAAGCCCTACTTATCCATAGGTACCTCATCGAAGCCTTTAAAGGCTTTGACACCGTTGAGGGACAAGGCCTCCTCTAGTTTTACATCATATACACTTCGATAGAGCTCTTCTGCTCCTCTGTTAATCCGTTTAAAGTTTTATTTCATGTATCGCCTTTTTACTCCTTTAATCTCTTACGTGAAGATTTCTTACCGTATATCTCTTCCTCTTGCTTCCTCCCTCACTTCATGTTAAATGGATACAGTAATGTCCTCATAAAGTTATTATTGAAACGACTTTGTATTTATTGACACGACTTTACAGCCGTGGTATATAGGAGATAGAGAAAAGGGAGCGAACATATGTCAAAAAGAGAAGAGACTTTAAAGACAGAGACAATTGATAAGGTAGTGAGTGTATACGAGAACACAGCATCAGTGAGTAAAACTGCACTACAGGTGGAAATGTCGACTACTAAGGTGAGAAAAATCCTCATCACTAAAGGATTGTGGTCAAGCAAAAGGTCAAAGCAGATTAGTGAACTCTTTCACAAGGGAAAGTCTTCATCAGAAATTGCTGAAATCCTGAAAATCACTAGGGCGATGGTTCAAAACTATTTGCCTTACGAGAAGGGGCTATATGATGAAGATGAGAAAACAGATACTGCAATTCGTAGTGAGAAGTATCGAGAGCGAAATCGTACATACGCTCAAAAAAGTCTTTCCCGAGAACAGGATAGAGTAAAAAGTGTACCACAGGAAAAAAAGATTATAGCACCTAGTGATAAGAAGGCTCCTTATGCAATGCAATTGCATCTTGAACTCCGTGATAGCCAACTTAATCAGATGGACAGTAGTGAAGCGAAAATCCTTTCTAAATATGGAAAAGTTGAAAAATCTATTTCTCGAGATGTCATCGTTCCTTCTTCCTTAGCCCTTCATCAGCTTCACTTCCTCATTAATATGGCTTTTGGTTGGACTAACAGCCATTTACACAATTTTGAGCTACCAGAGGCGTTGTTTCAGAAGTTAACAGAAGGGAAAATTGTAGAAATAGCTCCAGTATTTGGCTATTATTTGAAGTTCCCTAATAGCACCTTTAATGATGAATTTTGGGATGATGATTATGAAGAACATAAGAGTCCTCGGACGTGGATGCGGTCAAAGTATCTTAAGCAGTATAGATATGGGGGATTTAGTGATTATTGGTTGGAAAATCAGGTTGAAATTCAGGAATTAGCACAGCATCTGCCCATTTTAGATGTTCGTCCCTTCCTATTGGGTGAGAAAGTGGAGTCCAAAAAGGTAAAATTTGAAGAGGCTACCCTTCAGGAACTTTTAAATTCAATCATGTTTGATCAAGGAAGCCCTGAGGAACTAAAAGAGAGCCTTAGAATTAACGAAGTTCTTTCATTGAATCCCGTAGATATTGAGAAGGCAAAGGAAGCCACCTTGTTAGTTGATAAAAGCTCTATGTGGCAGTACATACAATTTCGTGACAAGGTAATGAGTGAAAAAGGGCCACAAGATATCTCTACACGTATGTATAATGTGGATCATATGGAGAGTCTTTTAAAGAAGGCAGAACCAAAAGATATTATGCCAATTACTACAAAACTTATCTATAAATATGACTTTGGTGATGGCTGGAAAGTAGATATTTCATTGGTTCAAGAGTTTGGCAAGGATAACCAGATTGTAGAAGATGAAACTGCTAAGAAAGTCATGAGTGAAAGAAAACCGATTTGTATAGCTAAAGATGGTCTACCTGTACTTGATGACTGTGGAAATGTTTTTGGGTATATAAACATGTTAAGAACAATTCATGAAGGTGATAAAGATGAAGCAAAAGAGATGAAGTGGTGGGCACGTAGTCAAGGTTGGACAGGAAGGGATGTGAGCATTAAGCATCTAATCTAGAAGTAAAGATAAAGGGGATACGTAAAAGAGTACGTAGCCTCTTTATAACCGTCATATTGTACTCTATCGAAAATTC
>CAYVRR010000148.1:0-3436 GCA_964453215.1 uncultured Spirochaetaceae bacterium
ATGGTGAATTATATAAAGCTGAAGTGCTGTTTGAAGCATATGAAGATGAAAAAATTTGGGGAATGGGACAACATCAATATAATGCCCTTGATCAAAAGGGATTAGTTCTTCCACTTAATCAGATGAACTCACAAGTGAGTGTCCCGTTCTACATTTCTAGTAGAGGATATGGTCTATTTTGGAATAACCCTGGAGTAGGACATGTGGAGTTTGCCCGTAATAGAACAAAGTTTGTAATGAGTGCAACAAGTCAAATCGATTACTTTATTATCATAGCTGACTCCCCTTCCCTTATTTTAGAAGAGTATTACGCCCTCACTGGCTACCCCTCCCCCTTACCTACTTGGTCTACAGGATTTTGGCAATGTAAGCTTCGTTACGAAAATCAAGAGGAGCTATTGAATGTTGCAAGGGAATATAAAAAGAGGAATCTTCCAATTTCAGCTATCGTAATTGATTATTTCCACTGGGAGAAGCAGGGTAACTGGGATTTTGACAAAAAGTGTTGGCCAGAGCCAGAAAAGATGGTGAAGGAGCTTACAGAGATGGGAATTGAAACATTAGTTTCAGTGTGGCCCACTGTAAACCCAGATAGCTTATACTTTGATGAAATGGAAAAATCGGGCTACTTAATTGAAGCTGAAAAAGGTAATGCTGCATTCATGCGCTTCACTGATACCTACGAAAAGGGGGTAAAGTACCAACATTACTATGATGCAACTAATCCAGAAGCGAGAGAGTTTTTGTGGGAGAAATTAAAAAAGAGCTACATCGACAGAGGAATCAAATCATTTTGGCTTGATGCATGTGAACCTGAAGTAATTCCATACGATTATGAAAACTTACGCTATTACATGGGTAACGGAGCAGCTGTTTCCAGTATCTATCCCCTCCTTCATGAAAAAACAATCTATGAAAATATGATAAAAGAGGGAATAGAAAGACCACTAAATTTATGTAGAAGTGCATGGTGTGGAAGTCAAAAATATGGCGTTTTAGTCTGGTCTGGTGATATTGATTCTACTTTTGAATCACTAGAAGTTCAAATGAAAGCTGGACTTAATATGGTAACTAGTGGAATTCCGTGGTGGACAACTGACATTGGAGGGTTCTATGGAGGGAATATAGAAGATGATACCTTTAGAGAGCTCATTGTAAGGTGGTTCCAGTTTGGTCTCTACTCCCCAATATTTAGATTACATGGACTAAGGGACTCATGGGACCCTAAAAAGGGAGCAGATAATGAAGTGTGGTCTTTTGGAGAGAAGGCATATACTATTATTACAAAGCTTCTTCACTTGAGAGAATCCCTAAGGCCATACATAGAAAGTGAAGCCCACACGGCAACAACTTCAGGGAAACCCCTTATGAGACCCCTCTTCTTTGATTACCACGAAGATAAGGAAGCACTAAAGGTAGAAGATCAGTTCATGTTTGGAAGTGACATACTCGCCTGCCCTATTGTAAAGATGGGACAGAGGGAACGGAGTGTCTACCTTCCTAAAGAAAATAAGTGGATTAACGCCTTCACAAAAGAGGTATTTGAAGGGGGAGAGCATATTATGGTACAAGCTCCACTAGAGCACATTCCGACCTTCCTTAAAGAAGGTTCATCCCTTCTATCTCTGTATGATTTGATTAGATAACATATACACACGAATAAAGACTGCTTGCATGAATAATGTGGAGCAGTCTTTTGAGATTATCTAAAGATAATAAAAGATGATACATGAATTATAGAAGAGCCTTTGATTCTTTATGAAAAGAATCGATGCTCTTTTCTTCCTTAAAATTGATTTCAACTCTATGTTCAAGAGCCATTGAAATAGAGGTAAGAGTATCAAGAGTAAAATTTCTATGGCCACTAAGGATTTGTGAAATATGGGCGGGAGACATTTTCATTTTTCTAGCAAGCATAGATTTTGTGATACTTTTTTCTTCCATTATAGTAAGGATTTCATCTGTAACGTTAAAACGAAGAAGCATTTTTCTTGACTTCTCATCACTCATGAACTCTGTTGCTTCTTCTATGTAGGTTGCCTCTTTACTCTTTTTCATCTCATTCTCCCTTATGTATCTATCAATAAAAACAAATATCCTGACATTCAGAGTATGCATTAAGAACATTTTGAATATCTTTTTCTCGCCATTTATCATCTTTTTTTCTAAACCCATAGATACAAACAAGCGTAGTGTTATACCAAAAACACCCTATTCGAATTTTTGAACTATTATCTTTAAGCTCCCACACATTATCTCTCAACTTCTTAAATCTTCTCACCTTGGTAGTGAGTGGAAATGAACTATCTATCTGGTTAATGATTGTTAAAAGTATCCTTCTTTCATATTTAGATAGTTTGGAAAAAAACTTTGAAATTGAGGTATTTTTAGCATTACCCCCATAAATAACACATCGAATATGTTCCCCTTGAGGATAAAACACCTCATAGTATGTAGTTATTTTATTCATAACCCATCCTTATTAATATATATATTAAATCAAACCTACAGTCAACAACAAAAGTCATTAAGGCAGACACTCAATATACCGTCTAATAAAGAGTTTCACTTGTAAGAGATTCACTATACATACCTTTATTCACTCTAACAGTGAAAAAATATTTTCAATAATAGAAATCTACCGCTAGATACAAAGAGTGGAATTATGCTGAATTCTTAAGATACATCTAGATTAAATGCACTTTCCATGTACTTACAATCATATGATGAAAGTCCACATTTTTTGGCTATACGTTGCCAATTGCTCACACTTTCAACAACTTCTTCTCATATAGCCTTTGCATCTCTATCGTTAAGATGGAAGAAAGGTGCTTGCCTCAAGGCGATGTAAGAAATCTAAAGAATGATCCACTTCATCAATAGCTAAAGAAAGCCCAAAGGATTGAAGGCACAGGATTTACATCAAAGGCTCATAGTTAATTTCCATCCAGTCTGTGAAAGAAGAAACCCATGATTTCTTACATGGATATCAGGAGTGAGAGACTTACGATATTAAAAAGAATTCTTCGAAAAAGTTGATGAAGATCTTTTTCAGGTTGAGAGCTTGATTGTATGATAAATTCTGCTAATTCTAGATAGCTTGCATCCATTACACCGTCTTCTTTACCGAGAAGAGCCATAGCAGAGGCAAAATGTATTCTTTCTTGAGTTTCACTTCGATCAAAACGCTGCACAAGAAACGTACTTCCAAGAGAAGAAAAATTTTGTAGTGTTGCTGTAGGAACTTCAATTCCCGCATCCTTTGCTGCTTTGTGAACGACCATTTCCCAAGCCCCACTATCTCACCTTTCATTTTTTGAGGGGAATTTAGCAATCCATAGATTATTTTTCTCATCAATTACTGTTGCTCAATTATCTAGCTCTCATTTAAAGAAGACCCTGGACCTACTATCTCGGGCCAACCATCTTTCTTATT
>CAYVRR010000149.1:0-3344 GCA_964453215.1 uncultured Spirochaetaceae bacterium
CTTCCTAGCAGCTCTTGCTGATGGAGGTTTCCAAGTAGGAGACTTAGCTAAGTGTTATTTCCCTGGTGGTCATGATATTACTTCATTAGATTATGAAGAGTCTTTATCACAAACGAACAGCTTACTTGAAGAGGATACTATTATAATTTATGAGGGTGCAATAGCGACTGACAATCTATTCATTCGTGCTGATATTATCGTCAAAGAAGGAAATGGAATCAGCCTCTTTGAAGTAAAAGCAAAATCTATTCATCCAGAAGAAGAGACTTTTTTAAATAAGAACGGAACAATCAAAGCAAACTGGAAGCCATACCTTTATGATGTTGCTTTTCAAAAATATGTTATCAACAAGGCCTTTCCTCAATATAAAGTATCGGCTCACCTCATGATGGCTGATAAATCTGCATTATGCCCAACTGATGGACTAAATCAAAAGTTCCGTCTTGTAAAAGATAATAATGGACGAAAATCTGTTGTTGTATCAAAAAGCCTTACTACAGCAGATTTAACACCACCAATTCTTTGTAGTGTCAACGTCGATTCTGTATGTGAGATGATATACGATGAGACACATGATGATTTGATTTTCTCAAAATGGATAGATATGTTAGCAGCCTATTATGTTGCTGACACAAAAATCTCCTCCCCTATATCTAAACGTTGTGCTTCCTGTGAGTTTTATACGAGTGAAAATGATGAAATCTTAGGATTACTCAGTGGAAAGAAAGAGTGTTGGAAAGAAATGTTAGGTTGGAATGATATAGATTTTGAGTCACAAACAGTCCTAGATGTTTGGAGTTTAAGGAAAAAGGATGAACTCATTGAAAATGGGGTGATAAAAATGTCTGACCTTAGTGAACAAGACATAGCTCCAAAACCAGATAAAAAACTGGGTCTATCAGCAAGTGAACGTCAGTGGCTACAAATAAAAAAATATAAAAACAATGACAATTCAATTTGGCTCGATAAGAAAAATATGGAAGATGAAATGAATAGCTGGGTCTATCCTCTCCATTTCATTGACTTTGAAACTACAATGGTCGCCATTCCATTTAATAAAGGCCGACGCCCCTATGAAGGAATAGCGTTTCAATTTTCCCATCATACCGTTTATAAAGATGGCACTGTAGAGCACTCTGGAGAATATCTTAATACAAAACGTGGTACATTTCCAAACTATGACTTTGTACGAGCTCTTAAAGTCCAATTAGAAAAAGACAACGGTAGTATTTTTCGTTACTCTAATCATGAAAATACATATCTAAATATGATCTACAGCCAGTTACGAGCTGACAAACACGAAATTGCAGACCGAGAAGAATTATGTGAATTCATAAGGTCAATAACTCAGGCAACTAAGGATTCAGATGATCAATGGACTGGAGTTCGCTCTATGGTCGATATGTGGGAGATGGTGAAGCGCTACTATTATGACCCAGCAACTCATGGCTCCAACTCAATCAAACAAATACTACCAGCGGTCCTAAACAGCTCAACTTTTCTACAAGAGAAATATTCAAAACCAATATACGGCTCATTACATGGGATATCTAGTATTAACTACAAAGACTGGCAGTGGGTAAAAATAAAAGATGGGAGAGTAATAGATCCCTACAAACTCCTTCCAAAGATGTTCCAAGATGTCTCAGATAAAGATATGATGATCCTAAGTAGTGATGATGAGCTGAGAGATGGAGGAGCTGCAATGACCGCTTACGCGCGGATGCAGTTTGAAGAGATGTCAGATTATGAAATAACAGAAATAAGAAAGGCCCTACTCAAATATTGTGAACTCGACACTATGGCAATGGTAATGATATATGAGGGGTGGAAAGATCTTCTACAATAAAAATGAGATTGCTACGTATAAAAATAGTACACGTCATAACTAAAGTTGTGTCGCAGATAATGTCCTATCAGATTATATGTATCTATTCCTCATCTCGCCTACAGTAGGATACGGCACATAGTGGTGAAAAACTATGTGCTGTTCACTATAAGGTACTAGCCAATCGTAAACGTTTTATATAGTTTCATAATGTTTGACAACAGCTCTACTTAGAAACATAATAGCACAAAATAGATGTGACTAAATGCAGGCTCATAATCCATGGAATAATAAGTTCAAGTCCTTCTGCGCTCATAAAAGAAACTCCTTGTTATGCAGGGAGTTTTGTTATTTTACAAGAATTAACAATATTACATTCTTCAGGAGTTCTCAAAGGGTTTTATCAAAAACCTTTATCTCTTTAAGGACATACAGATATCTTAAAAACAAGAATTAATGAGTAAAAGAGAGGAAATACTATTTTAAGGCTGTAAGAGGATTTCCCCCTGAAGTTCCAACAGCCACATGGCATAGTATTCTTTAGATATAAAGATCTACCTGATTTAAGTATAAATTAATGAACATGACCGTGTTGTAACTCTTCATCGGTAGCTTCACGGACATCATCAATCTGAACATCGAAATGAAGAGTCTTACCCGCTAGAGGATGATTAATATCCAAAGTTACGCTCTCACCCTTAACCTCTTTTACAATTAATATTTGGACGTCGCCATTAGCATCTTGGGCCTGAACCTGCATACCAGCATTAATTTCAGTACCTTCCTGGAACTGGCTTTTAGAAACATCAACCACTCGAGTATCATCATATTCACCATAGCCATCTGCAGGTTCTACGATTACTGATATTTCATCACCCTTCTCTTTCCCTTGTAGCTCTTTTTCCAACCCAGGAATTATCATCCCTGAACCGACAATAAACTTCAATGGATCACGGTTTTCAGAAGTATCGAGGACCATCCCTTGGTCATCTTTCAGTGTGTAGTTCATACTTACAACATGTTTGTCAGAAATTTGCATAATAAAAATCACCTCAAAAATATTAGATTACGATCAATTATTTTCATAGATATAACAGCGCCAGTAGAATTTTGGCCTATTTAGAAAAGAATACCCTTTCACATAGTGCCTTACGATTAGATTAAGACTGGCTGCTAAAAAGTAGATAAAAGAACGTGTTCAACAAACCTACTAAAAAAGAAGAGAAAGGAAAGGTGCGATTTCTTATTTATTCCTTCATGAGGATACTACATGCTATTTTGGAATGTACTTACCAATAAAAAAAGTTCAACTTGTTTCAAATTGCTAATCTCTATAAGGAATTAGTTACATAATGGAACAAAATTGCCTAGGAAATAACATTACCCGTAATCCACGGGATAATCAGTAGAAGCCCTTTTGGGCCCAATAAAGAAACTCCTTGTTATGCAGGGATTTTTGTTGTATCTAGTGGCTCATATCTTATCAAAGAAGTTAAAAAAATAACCCACATATGAG
>CAYVRR010000150.1:0-3226 GCA_964453215.1 uncultured Spirochaetaceae bacterium
GATATTACAATTAACACACTTCTTAGAGATAAGTTTCACCTCCCCTCTCTCTACCCTTTCCAACAGCTTGTTATCACCAGAATATTAGAGCAAGAAGGATTATATGGAAAAGAGAGAGTTCTAAGAGGTAATACGAGTCAACTCATCGTTTTACCTACAGGTAGTGGTAAGAGTGTTTGTTTTACTCTCCCAGCTATGATGATTCATTCAGTTACTCTTATTATTTATCCCCTGTTATCACTTTTAGGTGACCAAAAAAGGCGTTTAGAAGAGTTAGGAGAAGCCCCTGTTATTTTAAAAGGGGGGCAATCTCGATTAGAAAGAGAAGAGATCTTTTCATCAATAATTAATTCCAAATCTAAGATAATTCTCACTACAGCAGAAACCCTTGAACAAAAGTCAGTTCGTTCCATGCTACAGCGTGTCCCTATTGGCCTCATGGTGGTTGATGAAGCTCATGTAATTGCTCTTTGGGGACTTAGCTTTAGACCATCTTACTTACGCCTACAGATGAGCATAGCTATCTTACATCCCCACCAAATCCTAGCTTTCACTGCTACAGCCGATACACACATTATTAAAGTTATCAATAAAGTGCTCTCTCCTAATAAGAGAATGCACCAAATAAAAGGAAATATTGATAGAGAGAATATATACTACAAAGTAATGCCTACTCTCTCTAAAATAGTAACTCTTCATCTACTTACCTCTATTGTTTCACTTAGACCACTGATTATATTCTTTTCAAGCAGAAAGATGTGTGAACTTGTCGCATGTGAACTCATCAAGAGACTGAAAGAGCCCATTTGCAGGTACTACCATGCAAAACTAGATAAAAAAGAAAAAGAGGAAATAGAAAAATGGTTCTTTAAAAGTAATGATGGTATTCTCTGTGCTACTTCAGCTTACGGAATGGGGGTAGATAAAAAAAATATACGATCTGTAATTCACTATAGCATTTCTAGTGATATAGCCTCTTTCTTACAAGAGTCAGGTCGTGGAGGAAGAGATGGAAAACCTACCCTCTCAGTAACACTCTTAGGAAAAGGAGAAATATTACGAGGAGATGAGCCTTTCATATCAATCTTTAAAGATTCCACAACATGCAGAAGAAAGAGAATGTTACAACTTATGGATGGTGAGTTAGAACACTGTAGTGGATGTGATGTGTGTGATAATTCATTTATCTCATCCTTTCTTGGAGAAAAAGAGATTATCCAAACATTACGTTTTGCTCCCCTTCGTTACTCAAAAGAAACACTTGCTCACCATCTCGTGAAAACACCATATAAACCTATCTACCCAAGGTCAACGTATTATGGAATATTAGAGAGTTGGGGATTTGAAGAAGTCACTCGAGCAATTGATGAGCTTATTCGTATACACAAAATAAGAATTCTGAAAAATAGATTATATATTCCACTATCAACCACATCCATAAGAGGTATATTCAAACAAAGACTTTAACAATTAATACATTAATATGAAAAAAGGGGCAAAAGTGTTTGACCCGTGAGAAAATGGATAATAGATTAGGGCTTAATTGAAAATAAAAGAGGAACTATTATGAATCAATTTGCTCGATATCGAAATAATGTACACCAGAGGATGATTCTTCTACTTTTTCTTTATCATTTTATGAAAAATATCTAGATCATAATCATCCATCCGATGATAAAAGTGGTATCACAAAAGAACACATTGGGCTTATAAAAGAGATACGTTTAAAGAAATCTTATAACGAGAGGGATATATCTAGATTGCTTGCCCTGCTTGGTCAACACCTCTACGTAGAGAGATATATTGTAGATATTATCATAAAATTTTATGACAAAACATATGAACACCTACTTAAAAAGTATATCAAACAAGCTATAGAGGATAAAAATGGGCATAGCCATACCATATACCACCTCATAGATTTGTGTATCGAATGCAATCTCATTTTTTTCTCCTACAGTGAGCTCGCGTATATAGTTGAAACATATAGAAACGACTATGATGTTGTAAGTAATGTATTAGATTATCTAGAAACATATAAACACAAAAAGAGTCTCGAGCTTATAACAAATATGGTACAGCATGGCTATCCGGATCAAATATATATACAGATGCTACATGTAATTCACCATGCATATTCATTTGAGAAAATGGAGCAATTTTTATTTGAAAATCCAATAGACTTCAAAGAGAACAATCTTTTTATCTCCCATTATATAGAATTCTTGCGTGGAAATTATGTTTTCAAAAAAGAAGGCATCTCAATTATGCAATCGATGTTTTATGGAGATTTTACAGATAGTGGGAAAGGAGATACTGGAGGATTATCAGTACTATTAAAAAACCTTGGAGATGAAATAGCAAAAGATCAAAGGGTATCGTCTATCTTTACTATCGTCATACCACAACATCTATCTTTACCTTTCATCACGTATTACCACGAAAATCATATATTAATAAGAATTCCAATATACTTAGATCATACTACTACAGACTCCTTTGTTAAAAGAGAACTATTTGTGAAAAGATTCATTACTACATTTTTAAAAAAAGCAGACATTCATCCACACATCTTTCATGTTCGTTATTTAGATAACGCTTCTAAGGCAGTAGCATATGTAAGCAAGAAAATAGGTAGCAAACTTGTAGCTACCCTTACACCAGATCCCCATAGAAATATGATTGACGAAAATGGAGAATTAATCTTATTTACTCAAAGTGAACTTATAGAAAAACTTAATAAGATAATGATAGGAGATGAATTAATAGATATAAGTGATGGGCTTATTGGTATCGGTAGCAATGAATCAAGAGCAGAACTTGAACAATATTTCCCTCAACTGAAACAAAAAGAGCTTAAAGATAAAAAAACAATCACAATGATAGGAGAGGGGATAGAGCCAAATCAACTCCGTTGTGAAGATGGTCACTGTAAAAGTGAAAATGAGTTAATAGGAATAACTCACACTAATAAAGAGTTTTTTGATAAACCTATTATCCTCAATGTAGGAAGATTATCTACAATAAAAGGACAGATTGAATTATTACAAGCATATGGTAACTCACCCCTATCAACAACACATAATCTTTTAATTATAGGTGGCGATATAAAAAATCCTAACCAGGAAGAAAAAGAGTTCATTGAGTTTTTTAAAAAGTATCTACACCTCCATCCCTACCTAAAAGCTAAGGTCTCTCATGTTGGAGCACTGCCAAATGAAGAAAT
>CAYVRR010000151.1:0-3211 GCA_964453215.1 uncultured Spirochaetaceae bacterium
AGGAGATACAATTATGAGAAAAGCTTTTATTTCACCGACCAAATATATCCAGCATGAAGGGGCTTTGAATGAATTAGGTGCCTATGTGAGCCTTTTTGGAAAATCAGCACTATTAATCGCTCACAAAGATGATGTAACTCGTGTAAAGACTCAACTCGATTATACTGCTTCTGAAAATAATGTTACTTTTGTCACTTCTGATTTTGGTGGTGAATGTTCAAGAAAAGAAGTTGCTAGGCTCACAGAGGTTGCTGCGAAGGCAAATTGTGATGTAGTCATTGGTCTTGGCGGCGGTAAGGCAATTGATACTGCAAAATGTGTAGCAAACAGTGTTAAGCCTGTCATCATCTGTCCAACAATTGCTGCAACAGATGCTCCAACAAGCTCTTCAGCTGTTCTCTACACAGAAGATGGTGCATTTGATGATTATGCATATTTTGTAAGTAATCCAAATGTCATCCTTGTTGATACCTCTGTTATAGCCTCTGCACCTGCACGTTTTCTTGTCTCTGGTATGGGTGATGCTCTTTCAACTTATTTTGAAGCACGCTCTTGTCAACTCGCATATGCTCGAGTAAATGCAAGTGGCCACAACCGACCAAATGCAACAGGAACCCAAACGGCGATGGCTTTAGCAAGACTTTGCTATGAAGTACTACTTGAAGATGGACTTAAAGCTAAACTTTCATGTGAAAGTAAGGCAGTTACCCCTGCACTTGAAAATATTATAGAGACAAATATCCTCCTTTCGGGCTTAGGATTTGAAAGTGGTGGACTTGCAGCTGCTCATGCTGTTCATAATGGACTCACTGTGTTAGAAGAAACACACCATCTTTATCATGGTGAAAAAGTTGCCTTTGGAACTCTTGTTCATCTTGTTCTTGAGAATGCTCCAATGGAAGAAATTGAAACAGTCATAAATTTCTGTAAGTCTCTTGGACTACCAACCTCTCTTAAAGATCTTGGGGTAGTGGAAGTGACTAAAGAAAAAATTATGGCAGTAGCTGAAACTTCAACAGCAGAAGGCGAAAGTATCTACAATATGCCATTTCCTGTAACTGTTGAATCTGTCTATGCTGCAATACTTGCTGCAGATAAGCTTGGGAGTACCTTGTGAAAAAAATAATGAATAAAGCTGAAGATATGGTAGTAGAGATGTGCTTAGGCATGGAAAAGGCTTATCCAGAAACTTTAGTCTTTAGTCCTAAGTACAAAATAATGAAGCGCAAACATTTAAATCTTGATAAAGTTGTTTTAATAAGTGGTGGAGGAAGTGGTCATGAACCTTCTCACGCAGGCTTTGTAGGTCCTGGAATGCTTGATGCTGCTGTGTGTGGAGATGTATTTGCTTCCCCTTCAACTATTCAAGTATATAATGCAATTGATCAAACTAAATCTTCAAAAGGGACCCTTTTGATTGTTAAAAATTATTCAGGCGATTGTATGAACTTCGATGCAGCTTCTGAAATGGCAGAAGATGATGAGTTAGTTGAAGTAGAGAAAGTCTATGTAAATGATGATGTAGCGGTAAAAGATAGTTTGTATACCGTGGGTCGTCGTGGAGTTGCTGGAACTATTTTTGTACACAAAATCGCTGGAGCTGCAGCTGAAAAAGGGTTAGAACTCCTTGAAGTAAAACGGGTAGCTGAAAAAGTTATTAAGAATGTTCGCTCCATGGGATTTGCACTAACTTCTTGCACAGTTCCTGCTAAAGGTACTCCAACATTTACCCTATCTGAAGATGAGATGGAGTTTGGTGTTGGTATTCACGGAGAGCCAGGAATTATACGGGAGAAAATTGTTACATCTGATCAACTCGCCGTAAAGCTGTTAGATAAAATTTTACCAGATCTTCCTTTTGCCTCTCAAGATGAAGTTGCAGTGATGGTAAATGGTTTTGGAGCAACTCCTCTTCAAGAGCTCTTTGTGTTAAACAATTCTGTAGCTAAAGTTCTTGAAGAAAAAGGGGTAAAAGTGTACAGAACCTTTGTTGGCAATTATATGACAGCAATTGACATGGCAGGAGCTAGCATTACTTTGTTGAAACTAGATGATGAATTAAAAAGCCTCCTTGATGCACCTGCTGAAACCGCTTCCCTTACTATCAAATAAAGAGATAAGGAATGTTAGATATGGAAACTATAAAAACTGAAGATATTGAACGTATTATCAGTGTGATGAGTGATGTTATTATTGAAAATGAAGTACCATTTTGTGAACTAGACTCTGTAGCTGGTGATGGGGACTTTGGGATGTCAGTTGCAAAAGGATTTAAAGTTCTTACATCTGAATGGGATGATCTTAATAGAACAGATATTGGAAAATTCATAAGATCGTGTGGAATGATCATCACAGAGCATTGTGGAGGTGCATCAGGGCCCATTTGGGGGTCCGCCTTCCTCAGTGCTGCAAGGTGTGCAGTTGGGAAAACTGAACTAAACTTGGATGAATTTGCAAAACTCATGCAATGCGCAGTAGATGGGATACAAAAACGGGGTGGCGCAAAACTTGGAGATAAAACACTACTAGATGCTCTTATACCTACAACTGAATCCCTTAAAGAGAGTGCTCTAGCAGGTCATTCATTTAAGGAGGCATTCATTACAGGTGCCCAGGCAGCTGTTGATGGAGCTGAAAAGACCAAAGAGTATGTTGCAAGCAAAGGGCGAGCAAGTTATGTGGGAGATCGCAGTCTCTCTTTCCCTGACGCTGGAGCAATGGCCTTAGGTATTATCTTTACTGAAATTGCTGAAAAGTTTTAGGTTGAAATAACCTATACCTTCGTCCCCTTCTCTTATTTGATAAGGGGATGTCTTATCCATTACGACAATAGTGCGTACCCTATCTACTTCACATTTTAGGGCTTCATACATTCCCTAATAACTCCTTCTATATCTTGTGATATGTATAACATTAAGAAAGTTCCTCACTATAGAAAAAAAACTCATTTGTGCACAGATTTCTTCTGTATATATGAGTATTTTTAATTTCTTTTTTTTTATACTTTATCCTAAAACTAACACATCTATTATACATTTTACCCCCCACTTTTTCTCCTTTATACACACCAATTACATGTGAGTGTAATGCTCTTTTTATACTCACTTTGTTTGTAGATAGGACTATATTGTCACTCATTATTTTAAATATTTTTAGTGTTGTTGTCTGTAATATATTATTCTTTTTGTAGGTTGAGATAAAATAAATCATT
>CAYVRR010000152.1:0-3204 GCA_964453215.1 uncultured Spirochaetaceae bacterium
TTTCATTGATGCAGCAATGTTTGCGCATCTCTCTTTTGTAACAACACGTGATTACACAAAAGCAACTAAAGTCTATAGTAATCTTGAAAGTGATGTTCAGTTTGTTATTGGGATGAAGGTAACGCTTTAATTCTCGAAGAAACGGTTACCAATATCTCTTCTGTGCCAAGCTCCCTCGAATTTAACAGTTTCAATATATTCATAGGCATGTTTATTTGCTTCTATAATGTTTTTACCTATTCCAACTATTGTTACATTCCTTCCACCTGATGTAAGAGCTTTGCCATCCTTTTTGTTTACTGCTCCATAAAAGACAAAAGGTTGATTCATAATTAAGTTGTTCCTGATGGCAAGGGGAAGGGGGGCAACTTCTTTATCAATCTCTGGTTTTGCAGGGTACCCTTTTGAAGCAACAACAACAGCAACAGCTGATTGGTGAGTTACTCCTAGTTTAAATGAACTCAAGGTATTTGTTTTCATCGCTTCTAGGATTTCAACAATGTCTGAGGTGATAAGGGGCACTATTGCTTGAGTTGCAGGGTCGTTAAATCTGACGTGGTAATCTACTAACACAGGGCCATATTGAGTTAGAATTACGCTAAAAGTGAGTACTCCCTTATAGGCAAATCTCTCTGCACGCATCCCATAGAGAGTTGGTTCAATAATTTGTTCAATAATCTGTTTTTTCTCTTCACTACTTATTGGAACAGGACAAATAGAACCCATACCACCTGTTGCAGAACCTGTATCACCCTCTTCACTACGAGTGTAATCAGATGAGATGGGGAGAACGAGAAAGCCATTATTATCAGTGAAGACAGTAATAGTAACAGGCAATCCAGAAATTGATTCTTCGAGGATAAGAGAACCTTGAGTTAACATCTCTCGAGCAAACTCCATAAGAGTGTCGTGATTACTTGAGTTAATCATAATTCTACTTGGAGCAAGACCTGTCTTTTTTAAGACAAATCTTTGCCCCTCATGGCGCATAATATAAGCAGAGAGAGATTGTTCATCTTCAAATATTTTATATCCTGGTATTGGGATATTATGACGAAGTGTAAAGTTTTTAGCGAACTGGCGGTCTCCTTCAAGGTGAAGAGCATTTTTAGGAGCACCAAAAGTCTCTATTCCCCTTTCATTAAGATAGTCAATAACACCTGTAAAAAGGGGATTCTCAGTTCCAACAAAGACATAATTAATATTATGCTCTTGGCAAGCTTTATAAACTTGCTCTGGGGAGGATGGATCAACATCAGTAAGGTTCGTGGCAATCATATCAGTGCCAACATTTCCCTTTGCAACAAACAATCCATTGATTAATCGGCTTTGAGAAAACAACCATGTAATCGCATGATCTTTTGCTCCAGAACCTAATACAAGAACTCTCATATGCCTATATCTCCTCATAGTTAATGCCAGTATGTAAAGCTATCATGTAATAATTGCATTGGTCAACCAAACAGCTCTATAGGTTCCCTTTGATAAGCTCATTGCACACATCTTCATACTCTTTATATGTAGTTGATTGCACTAATGATTGTTTTGCTTTTGCTCCATGAGCTATCCCTTTTAGGTAACTAGTTGCATGCTTTCTCATCTCTCTGCAGGCGAGAGTTTCACCCGCATACTCACCCATTGAGTGAAGCTGAGTAAGTAAAAGGTTCAACCTTTCATCTAAAGAGATTTCGATAGGTTTTTGGTTTTGTAGAAGACGGATAGTATTTTGAAATATAAATGGGTTCCCAATTGCTCCCCGAGCAAACATAACTCCATCAACATGAGTTGTTTGTAACATCTTTTTTGCATCCATCGGGCTAAAAAGATCCCCTGAACCAAATACCACTACCTTAGGATCTCTGTATGCAACATATTGTTTGAGTTCTTTTAAAGCATTGTAATCGGCAAGTCCAGAATAGCCCATCTTTCTCGTTCTTGCGTGCATCGTAATCATATCAACATTGGCACTAAGGGCTGCACTCGCAACTTCTTTATAATTAATAGATGAATCTGACCAGCCGGTTCGAATTTTAATACTTATAGGAATATCAGTGCACTCTTTTAAAGCTTTTACCATATTATGTATTTTATCAGGTTCATTCATTAAAGCAGATCCTGCCCCTGTTTTTATCACTTTTGGAACAGGACAGCCACAATTAATATCAATAGTTGTAGGGTTGTAATGAAGAAGCCTTGGAAGAGCACGAAGTGCAACAGAGGCTTGGCTCATAAAGATCTGAATTCCTAGTTGCTCTTCGCTTTTGTCACGAATCATGAGAGACTCGGTGTTATCACTTCCCCTTGCAATGCCCTCTGCACTTACCATTTCTGTATAGGTAAAAGATGCTCCTTGAGTTTTACAGATACCTCTAAATGCTCTATCTGTATATCCAGCTAAAGGAGCTAAAAAAAGATTTCCATCAACATTCACATTCCCAATTGTTACAGGATGGTATAACGAGGATGTTTTATTCATTGAATCCATGATGCTTTTTACCCTTCTTGTGGAAGATGAAATGCTGTTAAGCTATTTTGGTATAAAGCAGCAGCTGTTTCTTCGAAATCAAGTCCTTTAATATCTGCAACTGCTTTTGCAGTCTCTTCTAAATAGGCAGGTTTGTTACGCTTACCCTTATAGAGAGATGGGACCATAAATGGACTTTCAGACTCAATAAGGATCCTATCTAGAGGAAGGTTGTAGATTGTTTCATGGAGATGACGAACATTCTTATAGGTAATGTTTCCAGCAAAAGAGAAGAATATTGGTAAATCAAGTGCTTGCCTAGCAAATTTCCAGTCTTCACTATAACAATGGAAAATTCCCCCCTCATCTCCTAATCGAGTTTGAAGGATATCAAGAATATCTTTTCCTGCTTCTCTGTTATGGATGATAACTGGAAGTTTTAAGCTACGAGCGATATCGAGTTGTTTGATAAATAATTCGACTTGAGAATTTTTATCTCCATAATTTCTATAATAGTCGAGACCAGTCTCTCCAATAGCAATTACTCTCTCATATTTGCTAAAGTTGATTAGTTTTTGCTCCCAGTTTTGTCCTGGGTTCACTACTTCAGAGGGGGATACTCCTACTGCATGATATACCCCACTTGCTGTTTTCAAATTTTCATACACAATTTCAAAGTCAATAAGAGAATTGCAAATACTTACAATGTGAGCAACTGCTTTTCTTTTAGCTCTTTGAAT
>CAYVRR010000153.1:0-3151 GCA_964453215.1 uncultured Spirochaetaceae bacterium
ACCGATCTCTTCCTCGGATTTGCTGTTGCACTCGGGGCTCTTGCTTTGATTGCAATATAAGAAAACTAGAACAAGTTCCCATCTTCATTAAAATTAAAATCTGAAGGAATCTCGAGTACTTCTAATGCATCATTACCATGAACAAAATCCAACATTGACTCAGACACAAGAATTGTATCTATCTCACGAGTATTTTTTATTCGAATTATTCGTATCCTTGAAGGATCTTGACATAGACAAGTTGCCATTGCAGCTTGAATTGCCTGTTGGTGATTAGAACAAATCATAGGAATCTTCACCCCATCAAGGACAGTATTAGTCCGTGCATTTAGGTACATTGTGTGAAGATTAGAACACTCTAACAACCTTCTAGTAGTTATATCAGCCAGTCCCACGCCATAACAATTTCGATGGGAAGCTTTGCTGATATCTAAAACAACCAATTTTTGAGCAGTAAATTTTGATTCGCATAGATTGGTTGGAAATCGTCCTGTTACATGAGGATCCATGCCTTCGCCACTAATATCCTTCCCCAAATTATCGACGATGAGAATATCACAAGAATCAAAGAGTATCCGGCCCTTTATAGATTTCGCATATGAAAGCAATTTAGGTTCCTCAGAAAGAATTTGGGAAGGAGGAAGAACTGAAATTTTGCATGTTTGTTGGAATGCATTTTCAATAAGTCCAATACCAAATAATATTGGAGCGTTTCGCAATACTACGTTTCCATATTTTGGAATGGTTGATGCCATCTCGCTAAACCCATTTTGATGATAGGCTTGAGCACCCTTCATTTTGCCCATACCAATTACCATCATTTTCACGATTCCACTTTCATAAGGTCCTTGGAATGCTGTATGGGCACTTATACGATTGATGGCTACAATATGATCTGCTTGAAAAGCAATCGCATCCAGGTATGTTGGCCTTTCATCGTCTGTATAACCAATACATACTGTATCCATAGAACTTCGTATTGGGGCTCGTATGGTTTTTTCAGTGATTCCGTAGCCCGAGAGGATTTCTCGTTGACCTTCAGCAGTTCCTCCACCGTGGCTACCCATTGCAGGAAAAACAAAGGGAAAAGCTCCTCTCTGCTTAAGTTGTAATATAAGTGTCTGTAGCAAAGGGACCATATTTGTAATCCCTCTGCTACCACATCCAATAGCTACATAATCGCCTCTCTTAATCAAACTTAGACGGCTTACAATTTCAGGTTTCTGAAGTTCTGTAAGCAACGTCTGTATTGGATCAACAAGATGATCATGATCAAAATGTTGAAGAACAGGAACCATACGAGGATAGGGATACAGCAACTCAATATTCCCTATATTTTTGTCTGCAAGGAATTCCATTCATATAGTCCTTTTCTTGTAAGAATGCTATTCAAACATTTTTATATGAGCGATATCATTGCCCATATTACAATCTGTTTGTCTATCTACAATAATATCTAATACATATGGTCTTGTAGCAAGCTTTGCTCTTTGTAATGCCTCATCTAAATCTTCGTAAGTCTCAACTCGTTCTGCGATACAGCCGAAGCCTTCAGAAACTTTGCAATAATCGATTCCTAGATGATTTTCTTGCATTTCAACTGCATGTTCATAAGAATAGGCATACTTTTGATTCTGGCGAATCAGGCTAAGATATGCATTATTCAATATGATAACAACTATAGGTAGGTTATATTTTGAGGCAACAGCAAGCTCTTCTACTAAGAACGTAAAACCAAAATCTCCCATCATACAGACAGTTTTGGCATTTTCTCTTCCAACACTTGCCCCAATAGCAGCAGGAATATCAAAACCCAGAGTACCTGCTCCCCCACTAGGGAAATAGATTCTTGGTTTATTGATCAACTGGTACTGCCCACTCCAAATCTGGACAAGCCCGCAACCAGTAGTATAGAGAGCATCATCACCAAAAGTTTCATTTACCTTTATAAAAATATCTTTCGGATTGATTAATTCACCACGAAAAACCCCCTTCAACTCAGACTGAGTCTTTCGTTTGGAGATTTCCTGTACACGTATACTAGCATTTCGCATACCTGAAGCCTTGGCAGTGGAAATCAGAGATTGCAAAGCTTCCTTTGCATCTGAGACAATTCCTACTTCAACTTCAAAGAGTTTTCCAATTTCATTTGGATCGATATCGACATGAATAAAGGTTCTTCCTGCAGTGTAAGTATCAAGAGCACCAGTATGACGATCGGTAAAACGACAGCCAATACCTAAGACAACGTCAGATTCAAGGAAGATTTTATTTCCCGACGAGCTTGCACCCACTTGGATTCCCACCATTCCTGCATTGAGGTAATGGTTTTCTGGAATTAGTCCTTTTGCCATATAGGTCGTAATGATGGGAATATTCATGAGTTCAGCGAAAGTAGCCAATTCTTTCTCAGCATGAGAAAGAATAATACCACCACCTGCAACAATAATTGGATTCTTAGCTGATACGAGTAGTTCCAGTGCAGTTGTGATTGCTGCGTTTTCAGGTTGTTTTCTTTCAATAGGAAGAGAATGATAGGAATCTATGTCAAAAGGAATATCAACCATCTGAATATCAAGCGGTAAATCTATTAATACCGGTCCTGGTCTCCCCTCTTTTGCTGTATAAATCGCTTCTTGCATGATTTTTTCAATTTCATGGGGATTTAAGACACATACAGATTTCTTTACCACTTCCTTTGTCATTGCAACGATATCAACACATTGAAACGCATCAGTGCCTAACTGGGATGATTTTGCTTGTCCCGTAATTGCAATCAATGGAATTGAATCAATCTTAGCTGTATAAAGACCTGTAACAAAATTGGTTGCACCAGGTCCAGAAGTACAAATTGCAAGCGCTAACTTGGAAGAAGACCGATAATATCCATCTGCTGCATGCACTGCTGCCTCTTCATGGCGCATTAGGTGATGTTTAATCTTAGAATTTTCTAAATACTTAAAAACCGGATTAATACTTGCTCCAGGGATTCCAAATGCTGTGTCTATTCCTTCTTTCTCAAGAATCCTTACGATGATTTCTGCTACTTGCATTTAACTACTCCTCTATAATTTTAATTTTCAAAATTCTTCTTCATTTTTTAATATTACACGATAAGACAGTTTACGTCAAAATATTTTTATATCTTCGT
>CAYVRR010000154.1:0-3084 GCA_964453215.1 uncultured Spirochaetaceae bacterium
TGGAGAAGCTGATATCGCATATCTTTCTTTTCCTACTATTGCAACTCAAATCCCTTCATTTAGTATGTTTGGCTCTGGATATTTCTTCAGCTCTTACGAACATATGACCGCTACTCTCAATGGAAGTATTGCAGATGAGTATGTCTGGCCAAAAGTCCGTGAAACTCTCGGTGTACAGCCTTTGGGAAGTTTGTATCTGGGAAGCCGAGTTATCAACACCCGTAACACCGCTATCAACAGCTATGCTGACATGAATGGTCTGCTACTTCGTATGCCAAACTCTGAATCCTGGCTCTTCCTTGGAAAAGCTCTTGGTGCGAATCCAACCCCACTCTCTTTCAGTGAGCTCTATTCCGCTTTACAGACTGGGGCCGTTGATGGTCAGGACAATCCCCTTCCAACAGTAGACAGTGCCAAATTCTATGAAGTCACCAAGTATCTTGCTCTTACCAACCACGTCATTGATTCTGTCACTCCTTGTATAAACTTGGACAAATGGAATTCCATGACAGCAGAGCAGCAAGATGCAGTGCAAGAAGCGATGACTGTTGCAATTGAGTATAATGACAAAACAAGAATTGCTGCTGAAGCAAAATTGGTAGATTTCTTCAAGGAAAAGGGTCTGACTGTCACTACTCCTGATATTACAGAGTTCAGGAAGAATGTACAGGCAGCATATGCAGCCAATACCAAGATGGTATCCACCTGGGATATGGATCTGTACGAAAAGGTCCAGAACTTGGCAAAGTGAGTACAACTAGGTAACACAGCATTCCATTGATTTCCTGGAGGTTCACCCGGAACCTCTGGGAAACCTTGATAAGCAATATAGGAAAGGTATACTATGCAAAGATTACGTATTTTGGGCAGAAAAGTGATGTACTTTTTGGATACCATACTGCCTAACATCACTTTTACCATTATTTTCTTAACCTTCATGCTCACCATCATAAGTCGGTATATTCTGAAAACTCCGATAACATGGAGTTATGAGGTGAGTATCCTTGCGTATATGTGGACTATGTTTTTTGGTGTGGGCAAGGCCCTGCAAGAGAAGGAACATGTGGTATTTGCCCTTCTTTACGATCATGTGGGTCCCCGCAAACAACTGGTATTTGATATCTTATCAAATGTTCTCATAATCCTGTTGATTGGAGTGGCTTTCGTACCCTCAATCAATTCATTGATGAAAAAGAAAATGATCACAGGTGTCTTGAAAATACCTTTTACTGTCGTATTCGCTCCACTAATCTATATGTTTGCTAATGTGATCATACGAAGCATCATTGAATTGCGTAGTCATCTGCGTGATCTAAGCATCATGATGAGGAACCCAAAATGAATATAATAGCAATGCTTTTTCTTGTCCTTGCACTCTGCTTCCTCATTCGCATGCCAGTTTCCTTTGCCATGCTCATTGCCTCAATTTCCTACTTTTTGATGAGTGGTAGAAATATGGAACAGGTACTATCAGTACTCACAGGCAATATGTACGCCAACTACACAATGTTGGCAGCTCCGCTCTTTATCTTCATGGCCAATGTCATGAATGAAGGGGAAATTACTGATAAGCTCTTCAAATTTTGTAACGGTCTTTTTGGACGTCTGCGTGGGGGTACCGCACAAGTCAACGTTGCTGCATCCTTGATCTTCTCCGGTATGACAGGAAGTGCAATTGCAGATGCCTCAGGTATTGGACTGATGGAAATTGAACAGATGAAAAAAGAGGGGTATGATACTGAATTCAGTTGTGCCCTTACTGCTGCATCAGCTACTGTTGGTCCAATTTTCCCCCCATCTATTCCCATGGTCATATATGCAATGCTATCTGGAGCTTCTATTGGGAAACTCTTCATGGGTGGTATGATCCCTGGTATCATCCTCTCTTTGTTGCTTGGCATATATGTTGCTTTTATTTCCATTAAAAGAAAATACCCCAGAGGGGAACAGATGGCGTTCAGACAGTTTGTAAAGGTGACTATACAAGCATTCCCCGCACTATTTACTGTAATTTTGCTTCTTGGAGGCATTTATCTTGGAGTTGTTACTCCAACAGAAGCCGGTGCTCTGGCTTCTGCGTATGCAATCCTTATTTCCATACTAGTCTATCGTAATCTTGGGCCTAAGAAGATGTGGAGGATCATCAAGAAAAGTGCAACAAACACTGCTACCTTGGCACTGCTGGCAGGTACATCCATGTTATTCTCCTACATCATATCCCTGGAGCAGGTCCCTAGGGTTATCGCAGCCTTTGTTATGGGTCTTACAGAAAATAAGTATGTATTCCTTCTGATTGTAAACGTAGTATTCCTATTGCTTGGGTGTGTCCTTGATGTCAGTACCATTCAGTTGGTGTTTGTTCCTATGGTGCTTCCACTGGTAAATGCATTTGGCATTGATTTGGTTCACTTCGGGGTGGTCATCTGCTTGAATATGATGATTGGACTTTCTACACCACCTTTTGGAATGTTGTTGTTTATTGTCTCTGGATTAGGTAAGGCAAAAATCAGCGGGGTAATACGAGAAATAATTCCTATGATAAATGTCATGATAGCACTTCTTTTTGCCATAACATATATTCCAAACATAGTAATGTGGCTCCCAAATAATCTGATGTAGAGGGAGTTGAACAGTCAAAGTCCCTGTTCGTTTATCTGCTATTTCCTTAGGGAGAACTCATAATCTCCTTGGTAAGGACTATAGAAGCAATTACCCCGAGGTGGATGTCCTGAAGACACCCCCTTGGGGTATCATACAGTGTAGTTCTTGGTCAACTTCTCCTGTTGTGTTGTTACTAACAGTATGGGGTATCCAATGACCTTTATCAAATTGGAATCCAAATTGCGAACTTAACTATACACTACCAAAGAGATTGAATGAGAAACCCTAAATTTAGAATTTAATAGATTTTGCTAAGAATTTTTTTTTATTATCTTGATTAAGTTAGATACTTACAAAAAAAGTATTCTGAACCAAAAGGTTGGCGAGTGGGAGAACCTCACCAAACACGAAAACTCCCTGCACTGCAAGGAGTTTTCACTTTGGGCCCAGAAGGACTTGAACCTTCGACCCACGGATTATGAG
>CAYVRR010000155.1:0-2982 GCA_964453215.1 uncultured Spirochaetaceae bacterium
ACACTTAGCTAAGTCTCCTACTTGGAAACCTCCATCAGCAAGAGCTGCTAGGAAGCTGTCATCTAGGTCTTGATTAGCATAGTTACTCTTACCTGTATAGAATAGTTTTGTAGGACACTCTGTTGCTAATTTGAATCTTGATTTCGTTAAGTACCTCTTTTTTATCATCAAAGCCTCTCCTTTTATTCATCTATAATAACTTTCTCTCAATTCAGTCTAAAAAGCAAACTTAAATTCACTGAGGTAAGGAAATAGGTGTGATAAAGCAATAATTGAAGTTATTGAGGAGGATGTTCGAGTCGTTACAAAGAAATTAGTTGAAAATGGAGAATATCCTGTGGTATCAAATGTAGCAAGTCGAAGTGACCTTAAAAGAAGAGCATTGGGATGCGCTTGTGCCCTAACATGAGGACCTTTGTAGATGAAGATGTAAGAGATCATAGTATAGATTCCTTTACATATGATGTAAGTATAGGGATAGAAAGGAGAAAAAGTCATACGTATGTGACTATTTGATGTATGCTATTATATAATTAGCTCTTGTATTCTTCGGCTACAATGCTTTCACCTTTATCCTCACCAGAGCAATAGAGGGGTTGTTTAATCATGCTATTCTTGAGATGCAGAGCTAGATTTTTATCAGTACAATAGACATAGCACCCCTTCATCCCACGAGTCATGAGGGTTCGATATGTGTTTCGTATTATTTGATCAATTTCCTTTATGGCTTTGGAGTTTTTCTTTTTAGCAGGTCCAAGAAGACCATGTAATGATTTATCTGATTTTGCACGTTTATAAAAGTCAGTAATAACTTTTCCGTTTTCAAAGCGTAAATCATCACCTATGATTATTCCAACATAACTGAATTCTAGGCCTTGAGAAGTGTGGATGCATCCTACCTGATCAATGGATCCTTCTGAAATAGCGAATGTTTTATCACCACTGAGGTTCCATTTCATTGCAAAATCTCCAATTTCAATATCAACTTCAGCTCCACCTATTTTTTTAGTATCCCATTGCCAGCAATATCCTGCCAAGAGCCTAGCTTTTCCGTCTATTGCATTTTTTTCTGTAATTATGTGCTTTAATTGAAGGACATCATCAAATATCTGAAAATCATAATCGATATCATCAAGAGTGGTATTAGCTGTTTCTCTGATACCAAGAGTATTATCTAGCCATGCTAGGTACCCATCAGAACCATTGCATCTAAATTGTGATAATAGTTCGTCTTCGATTATTTGAGCTCCAAAAGCCATTGCCCATTTTCTGATATTCTCAATGCTACCATAGTCTTTTGCAGTTACTTTTTGTGCTTCATCAATAAAAAATACTGAGCATTGTGCTGCATTGATGATTTCTTTAATTTGATCTTCTCCTTTCACTGCTGGACCATGCTGAGTTTTTTTATTTAAGCGATGAGCTTCATCTACTAAAATTGTTCCAAATACATTTTTATCCGAATCAATAAACGCTCCAGAGTTTTTAAATAGATTTGAGATATTGCGTTTTTTCATTGAGCCTTGGGCTAGCTTAGCTTCAAATACATATCTTGGTGCACTATTTTTAGTTACATAGGTAGCAACCTGTCCAGATTTTATCAAATTAACGAGTAGGTTAATAGCAACCACTGTTTTTCCAGTTCCAGGCCCTCCCTTAATAATACACACTCGTTTTTGTGCATCGAGCATGCTCATTTTAGCAGTGTGTAGAACTTTCTGGTATACAATTTCTTGTTCATCTATCAAGGTAAACTCACGTGTATTATGTTCTAGCATACCAACTAGACAATCCTGTAAGCTCTTTGAAGGCCTAATTGTACCGTTCTCGATGTAAACTAGGGTTTGCTTTGCGTCCCCTTTCTTTATATACTTTTTAATGAAAGATTGTAATTTTACTGCATCTCCTTTGCAAAATACAGGAGCTTCTTTAATGAAAGAGTTGAAGTGCGGAAGAAAAAGAGGATCATCTACTTCTTTGCTTTCATAATTGTGTAGATAAGCACAAGGCTGTAAATTAATTGGGACCTCTTCCACATTAGCATTAAAATCACTGATGAGTGTTTTATATGACCACGCTTGGTAGGATGGATGTACTGCTACTGTATTGGGTCCTCCTAGATATGTTTCAATTTTGTTTTCCATTCCTTTATAACCCGCTTCTAATAAAGCTTCTATATGAGGAATAGGGCGAACTTCACTCCACTGTTTTAGTTCTATGATTACAGCTTGGTTTATAGATTTTTCATCTAGACCTGTAAGGATGAAATCAACTCGCTTGCTCGTTAATGGAATGTTAAATTCGATAGCAACTCCAGAATTAGATGGAATCTCAGTGTCACTAAGAATCATATGCATGTATTGCAATGAGTTTTTCCAAGATCTTTTTTCGTTTTGGCGAACTCCTATGTTCATCTGACTTCTTAATAGAGATTCAATTTTTGTTTCAATGTTACCATTTAAGACATCACCTAAAAACTCTTTTTTATCACCGGTATACACTAGCACCTACACACCCTCCATAGAAATACACAATTCAATATATCATATACCTACTCGATGTTGGTGAAATGTTCTATGTATTTTATTCTTTGTCTGCTATGAACTGCATCCTTGTATATAGCAATGTATCGTATAATTTGGGTTTTTTGCTGGTGAGAGGACACATTGTTGACTAGCGACCATCTTCAAGGCAATGGCCACACAGCAACTTGCCATTACATTTATGTAAGGATAGATATTCTCTTGTATTAATTTAAAGGTATGAAACATTTGACCTCATAAGAATCCTAAAGTATACTCCAGGTAGCACACCCACCACGCCTCTATTAGTTAAGCGTAATTTGGTGGGTTATTTTATTTTAAGATAAAACAGTTTCCTGGTATTAGAAACAAGAAAACTCCCTGCATAACAAGGAGTTTCTTTTATGGGCCCAGAAGGACTTGAACCTTCGACCCACGGATTATGAGTCCGTTGCTCTAA
>CAYVRR010000156.1:0-2957 GCA_964453215.1 uncultured Spirochaetaceae bacterium
TTGAGGATAAGAGTTATACCCAGGCCCAATTGAAGGAAGCGCATCCTGAAATAGATATACTATTGTAAGCTGACAGTGAGAATTCTCTCTATCTATTTACAGCTCCATCTAGACAATGCTAGGGCAACACTCCCAGTATAATCACTCGAGATCCTATATAAGATTGAACCACTGCTCTATGGATAGTTTTACAGCAGCCGTTGTTTGATCGATATCTCGGTTTTCAATTCCTTCCATAATTTTGCTATGAAGGTCAACAGAAAATTTACCTTTCTGACCCCTGGCAATAGAAAGCTCTAGGGAAGGAAGGAATAGGTCTAAGATAAAACCATATATCTTTTGAATTAAGGGGTTGTTAGTTGCGCTAGCAATTGCCACATGAAAGTTACTATCAAGTTGGGCCAGTTCTCTTAGCGGAGATTTCCCTTTTTCCACTTCTTGTTTCATTTTACTATGAGCAGTTCTTATGTTCTCTACGGATTGGTCGTTCAGGTTGGCAAATAACAGTGGAAGCATACCAACTTCAATTAACTCTCTTAATTCTAGTAATTTGGTTTTGTCAATGTCAGTTAGAATTATTTGAAAAAGAAGATGGTCGAAAATTCCTCCGGTTAATTCTTCCGAAATATAGGTTCCATCACCTCTTTTTATTGAAATAATCCCATAAGAAGAGAGGATTTTCATCGCTTCTCGGACACTACCCCTACTGATTTGTAAGTTTTCAGCGAGTTCTAACTCCGTAGGTAATTTGTCACCAGGTAGGAGTTGTTTTGTTATTAATAAATTTTTGATCGAATCAATAGTATACTCAACAGCTGATTTAGTTTTATTAGCAGTGAAAAGCTTAGCATCTATTTGACTCATCATATCCTCTTTTTGGGTTTGCAGTTAATACAAGGAATTGTATTTGACCCAACAGAACAATAATACAATCACTCTTCACTGTCAACGAAAGAAAAAAACAATGCATACTTATCACAATTCAAAGAACTTTTTCATATTATTTATGCTAATCTCTCTCCACTTGGTCTCTTTTTCAACTGTTTCTTCTCTAGTTGCCTCAGGAGTTACCCATAATTCAATACATGCAGTAATATCAGAAGCCATCATGATATCTTCATGATGTAAGAGATACTGGATATCTAGCATCCCTTCCCCCGCAGGAGTTCCCTCCAAAACAAATCCAAGATTATGATAGGGACGGTAAATCTTGAAATCTTTTATGTGGATGTTCTTGGTAAAAGGAGCAAGAGCGGTAATAACCTCTCTTGTTCCTTCAAGGGATCCAAAGGAATTCACTGTATCTAGGCAGATTTTCACAAAAGGGCTATGTATGGTTTCAATTATTTCTTTCAAAACACTACAGGGGAACCTATCATGGTTTTCTATGACCAAAACTATATTCCTTTCCTTAAATTTTTGTTCCCATCTGTGCAAGATTGAAATTATTTCTTCCTTGTCAGGAGAGTAGTTTTTTTCATCAATTACCATTCTTAAAATAGGGGAGGACAGAAAACTGGCTATAGCAAGATATCTTTCTATATTTTCATCTGTAAGGCCTCTTGTTCCCACTTCAATATCAATACCTAGTCTTCTTGATTCTTCCTTTACTTTTCCTAATTCGTCTCTGTGCAATTCATGTAGAGGGAGATTATCTGCTATCTGAACAAGAGATACTTTATGATTAGCCGCAGAATATAAAAAATCGAGAACAGTAAATGGTGATTGTGGTATTTGAGGAGATATCCCTATTTGCCACGAATATGCGAATGTGCTCAATCCTATTTTCATGATTATTACACCCTTAATATATTATTTTTTTATCCCAGAGGTGATTTGGTTCACACTCTTTTTGATAGCTTCAATGTTAAAAATCTTCACTTTCCAGTCTTCTTTAAAAATAAGAGATCTTGCTTCTCTCATCGCAAGCAGTGCACCATCGGAGAATTTGAAATCTGCATAGCCGAAAAGTACTGCAAACTGGATACGAGCATGTCCCATAAAGAAATCAAGAGCAGCATCCTTTGGAACACCCATTTCTACAATTTTATCAAAAGCTTCTTTCATTGCTTCAATAAGGGTTGAGCTAAAAGTTTCAACTAAAGCGGGTTCTAATATAACCATCTGTTCTACTGTTATTCGATAGGTGTGTTTGACTGGTGCATAGATTCTTCTTGTTAAGGCCTCTCCTATTGCATAATCTGATTCAGGCCCATGATAGAGTGCACAAACTGCACTTTGGTGTGCGATACCGCCAAAATAATCTTGTTGGGCTTGTGGATCCGTCTCATCATTAAATAAGGTCGGGTGAGATGGATGAGCAACAAAATAGGTGAGGTCGTCTCTTATGGGGATAACCTGCGCATACGCAGCTGCTGGGTCAAGAGAAAAAACCATTGCATCTTTTTTTAGCAAAGGAATAATATCTTTCGTGATCTTCCCTATAAGAATATCAGGAATAGCTAGGATAATAACATCAGCATCCTGTAAAGCTGTTTCCTGAGGCACAACTGAAAATCCTGAATCATTAAGGCGTTTAATCCCTTCTGGTGAGACTTCCACATGCGAAATTTCATATTCATTGTTATTTTTGAGGTTTGCAGAAATTCTCATCCCCATTTTGCCGCCAGCACCTAAAATTGTTAGTTGTTTCATTTTTTTCTCCAGATACATTAAATCAAAGTGAAATTTGTAGCTATAGAATCTCATACTTACTCTTTAAAGTCAAACATTAAATGTATGATGTAGATTATGTTTAGTGTCATTATCAGCATTGAAACCTTCTGAAATGCTTCTTAAAGCGATAATTCGACTATATTAAGTTAGACATAAAACGTTTGACAATTGAGTTTTTGTATGTAACACTATGTTTGTGATTAGGTTTTATAGAACTGGATTGGGCTAAAAATCTTTAAACTTCCTAGTGATAATGATAGGTTTTGGGCATGATCCTTAGT
>CAYVRR010000157.1:0-2889 GCA_964453215.1 uncultured Spirochaetaceae bacterium
CGCTTCTGTGAGGTCTCTTCTATCATATGTACAACTACCACTAAAACAACGAAGGATTCTCGATAGCTTCATCATGCATTTTGAAATCAGCTACATAGGTAGGATCTTCAAGGCGAAGCATTGTATTCCCTGGAAAAATCTTACCAAATAGGTGGATACTTCCATACCAGAGAATACGTTCATCTATGAGCAGGTAATTTACTACTTCCACTTCACTAAGTTGAACAGTGATTCCCATTTGCTTGATTCGCTGAATAGTTTTTTCATTACTCGCTTTCATGACTCTCATACAAATCTTGATTCTTTGTGCTTCTCTTGATAACAGGGAGAGCATCGTCTGCAACCTCTCTTCTGACAGGAAGGGGATAGAGAAGAATATTTCTCTATTTGCAGACCCTATATCCTTTAGGAGAATCTCCCAATATGTATCAACAGTAAATATCAATTGTGTTTTTGGTTTCTGTCCAGTCTGGGTAATTGAGAATCCTAACTGTTTATAAGCATTCACTCGCTTGTTAAACATTCTAGCAAGAACGGGAATTTTAAAGTCAATGTAATCAATGACAACAACTTCTGATTTTCCTTCATAAAAACGACACAATCTACCTACATATTGGATTACATTTCCCTTCCATGCGATGGGAGAAGCAAGCACAAGTGTATCGAGTTGGGGAAGATCAAACCCCTCCCCAATATATTTTCCTGTAGAGAGAATCAAAGCTTGCTGCTTCTTTCTTGTCATTGATTCTAGATAGGACTGTACCTGTTTCTTGGTTTTTGCTGATTGACTACCGGTCATCACCAATACAGAATTTCCCTGGTTTTCAAGTAAAGAGCCTAATAGTTTGAGCTGTTCCAAACGGTTGGACAAAACAAGAATGGACCGTCCTAGATCCAATAAGGTTTGTATGTCTGTGGTAATAAGTCTGTTGCGATCAATATCCTGTGAAAGACGCTCATATAGTTCTTGAATTTCCAGATGCTGAAAATCACATCTAAATGGAGAGAATCGTGCACTAATAGTACCAGATAGCTTATTCTGCCTTGCCCAACTCGCTTGATCTACTTGATAGAGAACCGGACCACATTGCATGAAAATGATATCATGATGACCATCATTTCTGATTGGGGTTGCAGTTAACCCGTAAACATAGGTAGCTCTGACAGCTTTAAGCACTTTTTCATATGTGACTGCCGCTACATGATGGCACTCATCAACAATAACCATGCCGTATGAATTTGTTATTCTCACATTCTGTTCTTGGGACAGGGAATTAACCAATGCAATATCAACTAACCCAGTCAAAGTATTCTTACCGCCTCCTAGTAAGCCTGGCTTAACTGAAAGAAACTGTGAAAGACGTTCCCTCCACTGGTTGAGTAATGGTTTTGTATGCACGATAACCAACACATTACTCTTGTGTTTTGCAATAAGCTTAGAGGCAACCACAGTTTTACCAAAGCCAGGAGGAGCAGAAAGAATACCATTTTTTTCCTTAAGCATTGCATGCAATGCCTCCTGCTGAGGCTTTTGCAATGTAGCAGAAAAATTGAATGAGACTGTTGTACCAGGCTCTCTTCTATCTTCAATCTCTATTACTAATCCTGCTTGCAAGAGAGCCTGCTCAACTGCATCCAAACACCCTCGTGGGAGTATTATGTATCGGCTCTCTATCAGTTCAGCACAACAGATGATACGAGGCTTATCCCATGTGCTAAGACGCATCCGCTCTGCTTTATAAAACTCTGGATTATGGAAGGAAGCAATGCGCTTCAAAGTATTCACTAGAGATGAAGGTAATCCAAACGTATCAATTTTGATGCCCATCTCCAAGACAAGAGTAACCGTTTTGGATAATACTTCTTCTTGTGCTTGTGGAAAAGATTCTAGACTTGGTATCTTTCGCTGCTCTTTAATGCCAATCTGGCCAGTATTAAAAGCTGAACCAACATTAGCCAAGAAGGATGTAATCTCTTCTTCATCAATCTTTCGGGTTACCTGTAATGCATTCCATGGATTTGGGATTGGATTCAAGTCCTTATCAAGAAAAATAGTATTCTTCTGCTTGCGCGATTCCCCTTCAAGAGGTAGTGCAATCAGGCTTCCAAGACCATTCTTGGTAATGCAATCTTGTGAAGGATAAATTCGATCATATGTTCGCATAGGGAGGAAAGCTTGTTTTTCCATAGAAAGTGTAATCAAGCTACTACAGAATTGTCTTGCCTTCTTTGCTTTAATAGCATTGTGAAAGAAAAACCAGACATGTGCCCCCTTTCCAGATTGTGAGCGCTCAATCAAATACGAAAAACCATATGAGTCAATGACCTGAATAGATTGCAACACATCCTTCTGCCAGGAATCTCCATCAAAATCTATCGCAGAAAGATAACATTCATCATCGTTTACAATAATATACAAACCAATAGAAACATCCTCTCCATTATTATCTTCTTTTGTGGATAAATGACGTACAAGCACCTCATCAGTAAGAGGCTCATAGGGAGAGACTCCTGTAGGAGCTGATACAATATATCGGTGCTTAGCATCATTCCACTTCATATATCTACGTTGGTTTACTGGACTATATTGTTTCTTTCCCTGTTTGTTAAACCATCGTTGTGCATATACATCAGTGCGCCCTCGGAAGTAAGTGCGATACAGTTCAAGCCGTTTCAGCCGCCTTTCTTTCACTGTACTTTCAAGAACCTCTGCATCATCGATAGTCTGAGATGTTTGTAACAGAAATCGTAATCGTTCATTTTCTGAGCGTAATGATTTATTCTCCAATTGGAGTTTTCTAATCATCTGGTCTTTTGCGTCACGCTCCATAATGACTCCTATTCGAGTTCAAAACCCAATAAGATAAGATTAAGGCTATATTTTATAAA
>CAYVRR010000158.1:0-2883 GCA_964453215.1 uncultured Spirochaetaceae bacterium
AATAATCGGAGTATACTACAATAATGGTACTACTGGTATGATAATTTTCTGGAAATCATCTCTATGAGTATGAATTATCATGCTATACTAGCAAAGAGTGGCATTCTTTTCGTGAATATTACTGCCGCGAAGTTATGGGTATGTGCCAATGCTTTATGCTGCATGATAAGGAATGATATTAAGTCTTAAAACTTTTAGCTAGAAACCCTTATTTAATATTCTACTACAGACACATCAATTGTTAGGTATGAATACTTGGAGGGAGAGATGGCAAAACGCTACAAATTCATTAGGACCACATTCAAGGAATTTCAGGATATACTCGTTTCCTGTACTCAATCAAATGCGCTTGAAGTTAAAGATAAAGTAAATGTTCAAAGGACTCGGCTAACTCTTATCGTCGGAACAACCACGAATGGTTGGAAAATAGCTGTTTGAGCTCTTGGATAATTTAAAATCTATTTATTAGATTAATAAATTCTATTATAAAAACAATTTGGAGAGATTTCTATGGAATTAATTGATTATATTGTTATTGCTTTTCTTGCTTTTGGTGTACTTATCTTAATTCGGGAATTAGTCTGCTGGTATTGGAAGATTAATAAACAAGTTCAACAAAGCGATGAAATTATCAATTTATTGAAACAAATAAATAGTGAGATTCAGAATCTTTCCTTTTCCGTTGATTCTAATAGTTCTTGGAGAAATGATGATGAATAAGAAATTAATCATTATGATTATAACGATAATAGTAGTACTTTTCCTTTCAACCTGTTCTACAACTGAAATTGAAAAAGTGCCAAAAAGTTATGAAGTCATTTTTATGAAACCAAATGGAACCTACTTTAAATCAGTTTCTGAAAATTCTGTACTTGATGATCCAATTGTACTATCTGAAGATGGACGGCTGGCTAAGTGGTACAGAGATTCAAGCTTAGAACATGAGTGGGTTTTCAATGTAGATGAAGGATATGAGGGCTTGATTCTTTATGGGAAATGGGTTGAGAGCTGCAAAGTCACGTTTCATTCTAATAATGAAACCCCTTCCTTCTCAGTATCATTCGAAATGGGCAGTTATATTGATCAACCAGATATTCCTAAGAAAGAGGGGTATTCATTTCTGGGGTGGTTTACTGATCCTGATTTTCAAAAGGAATGGAGCTTTAATGATACTGTTGTAAATGATGATGTTAATCTTTATGCTAAATGGAAAATTTTGATTTATAAAGTTAGGTTTGAGTCAAATGGTGGTTCAAGGGTACCTCTTCAGATCTTTTACAAAGGAATGAAGAAAAAACCTCTACAGGAACCGATTAAAAAAGGATACGATTTTAAGGGATGGTTTACTGATTTACAATTGACTAACGCATTTAATCTGTATTCCGATGAGGTTGATCAGGATTTAACTCTTTATGCATCATGGGGATTGAAGCAATTTAATGTTACGATATCTCATGATAATCTTATACCTGATCAAAATCTTAGAATAGGTTATGATGAAACGTTAACAGGATATTATGTTCCAGACATACCAGGATACTCTCTTGAAGGGATATATTTAGATAGTAATTACCGCTCAAAGTTGGATCTCACCGAATATCGGATAGACCAAAATTTACATCTTTATGCTCGCTGGATTAGCCCCCAGAGTAAATTGATACAGATTATAAAAAAATATTCTACTGAATTCCCAAACGCAGAAAATGATCTGCAGAAATGGGCGATTAGAAATAAAAGGAAGGAGGAAATCAAAGATATACTCCAAGGAGCAGTTATCACTGGGTGGTCGGGAACTATTGAGTCTTTAGGAACAACAACAGACGGAAGAGCCTATCTGTATGTGTCAATTTCTCCAAAAGTAACGATTGGAACATGGAACAATCAACTTTCTGACCTTTTTGATGATACGTTAATACCGGTAGAATCAACTCTTTACAAGAATCTGCTAGGCTGTTCAGTAGGCGATAGAATTATCTTCTCTGGAGTATTTTTCTCTTCAGATGAAGATTTTATCCGTGAGACTAGCATGACAATAAAAGGCGCAATGAATACTCCTTTCTTCTTGTTTAAATTTTCTTCAATTACTGTGGTGTAAAAGTATTCATTTAAGACAATTGGTTATTCAATAAAGTTTCTATTATTTTGGATTTATTATCATTACAGGGCGACGTGCCTAAGAGAAATTTGACACGAATTGAGCATACCTACCAGACGTTTTTAGCGGCAGGCCTTATGTTGTAGTATCTTATGATTTTTTAAAAAGTATTACCTGTGGATCGGCTTCGGAAATGAAAGAACCTTTACGAATAGATTGAAGTTAGAGAAGCCTAAAATAGCCATTGCCACATTTGCTACGAACATGTCAAGAAAAATGGAATACACCAGAGTTATACCTCCGTATGGATATTCTCGTGCGGGGAAAGCGCCTGTCCGATACTAAAGAAATCACGGTTCCAATTCAAGAAAATCAATTTGATGAGCAAGTTCGATGAACCAGCTCTACAGTGCAACGAGATAAAATCATACTTTTCAACGGCACATGTTCCATCTACCATTACTGCCTGACAGAACTAGATGATTCCCCTTTAACAGAATGGTGATTTCCAAGAACCGGACCTGTGCTGTAAATACGCCCGGAATATTCATCCGTACCAGGAAGAATTGTCACATTTTCCTCAGAAACCGGCGTTTTAAGCCTCTGGAAACGCGAATTGGCGATTCCAAGTTCCAGGAAGAACTGTCACAGAATCCACATCGGCTAAAATTGGCTCATGAGATTTTTCTATGGGATTTTTGCAGTTCTCTCTGGGCCTGGATTCTTATCTCCAAACACAAAACCTCCCTGCATTGCAAGGAGGTTTGTCTTTGGGCCCAGTAGGACTT
>CAYVRR010000159.1:0-2821 GCA_964453215.1 uncultured Spirochaetaceae bacterium
ATGAAGAGAGGCAGTGGGATTATGATACCGGTCTTCCCATGAAGGAAGCAGTGCGGAATAAGAAGCTGTATGATGTGAAGAAGTAGGGAAGGGCAGTATCACTTTCCATTGGAGCAACATGCTCGGATTCATTCAAGCATGTTGCTCTCTTTTGGCATGCAGGGTAAAACTATTCATCCCAAAATGGCAACTGGAATTCCCTATTGCAGGTTTTTATGAATTTTGGGCAGCCAAAGTATTAAGTCAGGATCAAAATCTGACGTATATTCATTGGCGGTGGGCCGGTAATTGATACTTACATTGTATCAGCTAGCAAAACTCATATGAAACAGATGTTGTGTTCACTGTTCAGTTTTAGCCATGTTTCTCGAGGCATTCAAACCTGTATGAGCCCTTGCAATACAGATTCCCAAGTTGGTGTGACGTTCAAGTGAATGCTTTTCTTCCTTGATGAAGGACCAGGATTCCAGATAGGTTCCCCCAACAGAGAAAGAGGATTCGGATATAAACTTCACAAAATCCGGGATATTGGAACCATAATTCTTAACAAAGCGCAATGAATCCCTTTCCTTTTCATCCTCAGTAGAATTAAGCTTGTTATACAGCACATGATCCAGATTGCATGACATGAAATACACCTGATATGGAATGCTATAAAGACTTTGGGTTGAGGATATCTTGTTTATGCAAGCACGCTTTGTCATGTTGCGGTTAATGATTCCCTGAACATTGGCAGTACGGATTTCTGTCAACGAATAGATGGGTTTCTTTGCCGATATATCCTCAATAACCACATCATCAGAGATGTAGGCCCCATCCATATCCACGATGTGAACGATTTCCTGGAAATGCATCTTGGTAAAGTGGTTAGCCTTCATATAGGTCTCGAGAATCCCTCCAAGCATTGCCAGAATTGTCGAAGGTCCTGCTCCTCTTGTTGTAGTAACATCGCCGTGTGTAATATGGACATGCACAGTATTCTTGTCATACATCCGGTGCAGAAGCACACCGAGCGCCTCATCATCCGAAGGTCCCTCTACGATCACAAACACAATCTTTTTACGAGTCACAGTATTCCCCAGCCTCCCTGAACGATAGAGCTATTTCAGCATTGTTCGTCTGGTCGTAGAGCTCCATATCCTGTTCCCCAAGCATGATATCCCTAAAATAGAAGTCACGGAGGTTGTTGTTATCCTTTACATTTGTCATGCGTGTGTAGCGGTTTTGAGGGTTTGTTGTCGTGAAAGCAATGAACCCGCGGTCCAGTGTCTCAAGTGGACGGAGGTTGTGTGAGGTGAAGATCAGCTGTCCCTTCCCTCTTTCTGAGATGATGCTGAGCAATTCTCCAAGAAGATACTCGAAGACCCCAGAATCAAGTTCGTCTATAGCCACAGTGATGGACCTCTGATTGTAGACGACGATGAGAAGCTGGAGGATGGAGACGATCTTCTTGATACCCTCAGACTCATAGTTGAGAGGAATTTCCCTGCTGTTCTTGTGGGACATAAGCTGGATGCGGCTGCCCTCTTCACCGTTCTCAAGAACCTGGGTACCCAAGTCCTTGATGTGTATGGTAAGTCCGGGAATTATTTGTTTCAGTACCACATTCATGGTTTGAATGACTTTTTTGATTACATCCTTTGTCTTCTGTGGTATCAATGCTGGTTCATTGAGAGGAATCATCATCGAACCAGTGGTACCCAAGGTCCCTGTTGCAAATTTGAAGACCAATGGTTGTGCATTTAGGCTGATAAGGCCGGAATTGGTAGTATTGATGACAAAGAGTTCGTGGTTTCCGAAGTTTACCAGGCTTTCTAAGAGACTTGCATAGAAGGAGAGTTCCGGCTCAGAATTTGCCGATCGCTTAAGCGTGCTTCTGACAGCATCGAGGAACTCCCTTGAAAACACAAATGAACGAGATTGGGCGCTTGAAAGTTTTTTAGCTACCTGGAGATTCGTTTCGGTTTCTTTGTCATTTCCAACTAAAAGCAGTTTTTTTGGTTTTGGAAGAAACAGTTCTGTGGTATCAGTATCAACAAGCTTGCCTATTCTGATTTTTTTATCACTCAAAATCGGGCACTTGAGGAGCTCATTGAATATGCAGACCCGTTTCCTATGTTCAACAGGTTGGATGGAAGCGACATTCCGTCCAGAAGTATCCGAGACCGACCTTATGCTGAACTGGTATGACATGGTAGAGGTTTCATCAGGTGTTTTTATAACAAAATCATACAGAAACGTAGCGACATCTGAATCAACGTTGATGTATTTTGCAAATTTCTCTGGAATTGTGTTCCCGCAGAGCGCGTATTTAAGAAGTTCCAAAGCATCTATCAATGCGGTCTTGCCTGAACCGTTTTGTCCATACAAACCCGTAATGCTGGCTCTGTAATCCTTCCTCGTGTTTTCGAAAGACAGTGAACCTTCGATCACATTCTTGAAGTTGTGGATTGTAATACCAGCAATTCTCACTGAAGTCAGTTTCATGGCCCAATCCTCCATTTCTTTCTTTATGCATTAAATATGCTATCGTTTATAAAAAAAGTCAATACAAATATAGAATATTGCACAATATGTAACAAAAAGTATATACATACTATAAAAATTAGCATTTGAATAAATTATATGTTAAATAACTGGTCAGGCCCTGGAGAGAAGACAAGAGTCCCTCCTGGCACAACAGCGGCTTTACCAGGCAGGGTGAGAATGATGAGTATGAAGAGAGGCAGTGGGATTATGATACCGGTCTTCCCATGAAGGAAGCTGTGCGGAATAAGAAGCTGTATGATGTGAAGAAATAGTTCTTATCATTATTGATAGT
>CAYVRR010000160.1:0-2818 GCA_964453215.1 uncultured Spirochaetaceae bacterium
GTTAATTGCATATAAGTTTAAATGAGGTATATGAGTGGATTTTATAGCAAAAAGACGAAGTAAACCAGGTCCTGAAAATGATATGGTCCAGCTGTTTTTAAGCCGTTATGAATTTCTATTTGAACATGACTCGGAACTATCTCTTACTGTTTTAACAGAACCCAAAATAGGTATAAGTTTTCCCGATATAGTTTTGGTTTATTGGGATAGATCTATGTTGGTAAACTGGACAGAAACTAGACAGAATTTAGCTATTAAAGATATTAAAATATTACATCATATAGCTCAAAAAGAAAAAAATCATATAAGGCAGATTCAAAAAAAACTTGGCTTTTCAGAAAAAGAAATATTTCAAAGTTTATCCGCATTACAGGATGCAGATTTACTGTATTGGACTGATTCTCATGTCAGCATTAAACCTTTATCTGAAATCTTCTTTGTGAAAGATATAATAGCTATTGAAGCAAAGATGAGAGACTGGAAATCTGTAATTGAGCAAGCCAATCTTAATAAACTTTTTGCTTCTCAAAGCTATGTTTTGGTACCAAAAATTAATGATAATTCGATAATCATGTCTGAGACATCAAGACTTCGGCTAGGCTGTTTAGAATATGATGATAATAAATTCATGGTTTCCAAAAAAGCAAAACGGAACAATATTCCTGTCTCATATAATTCATGGATAATAAATGAAGCCATAGGAAGAGATAATTATGGATTTTAATGATATTGTTACTGAGTGCACTGATATGGAAAAAATAGCCCAAGGTGGACAGAAAGAAGTTTTCAAAGGAAATCATCCTGTTTTTGGCTCGATTGTGATCAAGAGAATTCAAGTAGGGGATTCTTCCTTGAAAGTCGAAAGGTTAAAAAGAGAGGTCAAAGCCGTTCAAAGACTTAAATCAATAGCTGTTCCACCAATATTCCTTTCGAATTGTGACGAAAAGAATCTTGAAGAATTTTTTATTGTCGAGAAATTTATCCCAGGATTTACATTAAGGGCAATGATAGACAACTCTAAAATTTGGAATGCTGCGGAAATTGTTTCTTTTATAGAGCAGATGCTCATTATTCTAACCGAAACTGAAAAAATAAATATCATTCATCGTGATATCAAACCTGAAAATATTATTTGTGATTGTACTGGAAGGTATTGGCTTTTGGATTTTGGAATTTCGCGTCATCTTGATTTGGAAACAATTACTACTGATATACCTTTTGGGGGTCCTTGTACTCTAGGATACGCAGCTTCTGAACAATTTCGAAATTTGAAGAGGGAAATCGATAGTAGAACGGATTTATTTTCTTTGGGTGTGGTTGCCTATGAGTTACTAACAGGAAGAAATGAGTATATTGTAGGTGTACAAAGTCCACTTGAAATTTTACATAAGATTGAATCTGCTCCACTACCATTTTTAAATATCAAAGGAGATCCTCAATTCCTTCTTGCTTCATTTATACATATACTAGGGAATAATATGAGAAATAGAAGACCTAAAAACGCTGCTTTTGCATTACAAATGCTAGAAGTTATCAAACCTTCTCTTAAATTGGAGAACTAAACAATGAATTTTTTTATTCAACAGGCGCATGGTATGCAAACTATAATTTCTGATTTAGCAGAAAGATGGGGAGATGGGACTGTAATACTTAGTCCTACTGACATGGATCGGACGCGAATGATTCCTTATGCTCAATCTCTTAATAAAAAAGGGATGAAAACAGTACTTGATCCACAGTGTTATAGTTTCCATGCATCAAAAAAGAAACTCATTTCTCAATCGTACTGGATCAACAATTATGATACTTCACTGTTTGGTTCTGAGAAAATTAAGTGGCAACTAAAAGAACTTAAAACCAAATATTTTGATAATTTTGATTCTCCATTTTTTATAGTTCCGTTTCCCTTGATTACTGACATTAATGAAATTGTCTATTCTATGCTCGCATTATACTCTCATAATATTGATTCTATGAGTATTTGTAATCCCTATATTTCCATTCCTTTAAGTAGCGATGTCATAGTTGACGAGAAAAAAATGCATCTATTACTAGAGTACCTAGAGATGTTTAATTTTACTGGAATATATTTAGTTCCTGCACATCCTGACGGAGATTATCTTGTAAACAATCCAGTTTGGTTGGCTAATATCATGGATTTTTGTGCTGGTGTTAAACTTTCAGGAAAAAAAGTTGTAGTGGGCTATTCAAATCATCAATTATTTATTTTAGGTGCAGCAAAAATAGATGCAATAGCGGCAGGAAACTTTCTAAATTCAAGATCTTTCTCATTAGAAAAATTTTCAGTTCAACTGGAAAGAGATGACATAAAAAAAAGAACTACTTGGTTCTACTCTCCTCATACTTTATCAGAATACCAAACAATTTACTTAGACATGGCTAAAAAAATAGGTAGTCTTGACAAGTTAAAACCGGCAGAATGTTATATGTCAAAAGAGATAGAGCCTCTTTTTTCTGGCGCTCAACCAACTTTGGTTAATTTCTCTGAAAGAATATCTTTTTTTCATTATCTGCAATCTATGAAAAAACAAACTGAACAAATTGTTTTAGAAACCTTTGAAAAAACATATGCAAATATTAAACTTCTTTTTGAATCAGCCCAAGTGATTGGATCAGATGTACATGATCAAGGTGTTAGAGCAAAAAACAGAAATTACTTGACAGTATATGATGCAACAATGTCAGCAATAGACCAATTTGGTCTTAATCGTGGTTTAGTGATGAAAGTTGATTGGAATAATATATAAACCTAATTCTATCTTTTTTTTTTGAGAATAAGTCCATTTGCCGATAAGCA
>CAYVRR010000161.1:0-2807 GCA_964453215.1 uncultured Spirochaetaceae bacterium
CAATAATTTGAATATTTTTATACTAGATTGATGTTTCTACTACGTGAGATTCTTTCTGAAGAGGATGAATAAATGAACTATGATAATTTGACAACTGAAGAGCTGCTACTCATTGCAAATGCGACTACACCTACAGGTGGTGATAATACACCTTTATGTATTGCTGATTACCAAAATGGACGTGTTGTTCAACTAATTTCTTCTCTTATGAATGAAAAAGACATTTCACAAGAGCAATTAGCTCAAAAAATGGGGAAGTCAAAAAGATATGTCTCTAGAGTTCTCAATGAAACACAACAATTAAACATTACTTCTCTTGCTCTTTTCACTCATGCTTTAGATTGTGATTTTTCAATAGATCTAGTAAAGAGAGAAATATGATGATAAATAAAGATGTACTTATCAAATTAGTTCACTCTGGCATGCAACAAGACAAAGCCTCTTTTATACAGGTAGTAGAAGCTCTTATAGCTGAAGAGAAAGAAAAAGGTAACACTGTACTTGCTGTAAAAGCTATTAAATATCTATGAAGATAAGCACATGAGTGTTAAGAGAACTCAATTATCTGATAAGCAAATTACTAATCTAATTCATGAGGTTATCCCTCAAAAGAAATTTACTGATCTTATTCTTACCTGTGATGTATTAGATATGTGTAATAATCTCATCAAAGAGCAGTTTGATAGTTCCCGTCTTAGATCTTATAATACAGAACCCCGTAATAGAGTTCTTCTAGTTGTTTCTCCTTATAATGGTAAAGCTTTCCTAGCTGAAGCATTAATAATTCCTTTCTCTTATCGTGATTTTTACGACTTAATTATTTAGGATTAAAAGACATTCTACAATCACAATAATGCAGCCAGTAATATGCTAGAGTTCTAACAATAAACCACAAAAGAGTTCGATAATAAGATTTTCCAAGAATCGTTAACAGATTTACTTAGAGTGTTAGATAATGATTGTATTGAGTGTGAATAACTATATCACAACTTACTATATTCGTGCGCACCTTTATGAATGATCCACATCAAAATAAGCAGTATGCGTATCATTCCGTTATCGGAATAACGTTGATAGTAATAAGACAACAGTATACTATTTTTAATGAGGTGCTGTGTGATAAAATACATGAGTTCGAAGGAAGCAAGTGTAAAATTTGGAATAAGCGATCGACGCATTAGAGTTCTTTGCAATAAAGGGCGTATTGAAGGCGCTATCAAGATTGGAAGGAATTGGTCTATTCCCATTAATGCTATGAAACCTATGGATGAACGAGAAAAACATAAAAAGAAATATGGTGGGTTAGAATTTGACTTTACCTATATTGATTCCTTAAAAGCTCTAATTGACCAGCATAAGCCTTTTTCCAAAAAGTTAGCAAATTCATTACATGAAAAAATAGTCGTTGAATGGACTTATAACAGCAATGCAATCGAAGGAAATACTCTTACAATATCAGAAACTAAAGTTGTCCTTGAAGGAATAACGATTGGAGGAAAAAGCCTCGTGGAGCATGTAGAAGTTATCAACCACCGTGATGCTATTCTTTTTATAGAAGACCTCGTTATTAATAATTCCCCTCTCTCTGAATGGAATATCAGAAATATCCATGGATTGATACTGAAAGGGATCGATAATGAACGTTCGATCACATATCGAATGGAAAATGTTGTCATTAGTGGTTCTTCCCATATTCCCCCAAAGCACTATGAAGTTGGGGAATTGATGCAGAGGTTGTTAAGGGAATATACGAATGAATGGATAAGATATCATCCAATCATTAGGGCAACTCTACTCCATGGAGAAATAGTAAAAATCCATCCATTTATAGATGGAAATGGCAGGACTTCAAGACTGTTACTCAATCTTGAGCTCATTAAGAATGGATATCCTCCAATCATAATAAAGAATAAAGAACGTGCAACATATTATGATGTGTTAGATCTAGCGCACACTACTATGAATTATGAACCATTTATTAAGCTTGTATCAAACCTTGTGATAGAAGCACAGCAATTTATGTTGTCAATGTTAGATTAAAATAACTCTGATTTTTAATCATATCTCTTTTGTACTGAACTAGGGCATTTCTTTTTGTATAACCCATAGGATCCTCTCTAGCTAAGCGGCATGATGCTGATTGTGGCAAAGATTATAGATATATAATATAGAACGGTCACAGTTTCTAAAAGCAATTCCAGATGTTTTACACAAAGTCTTTTTTAGTTTCTGTATGAATGTTAATTTGACTCTATGCCACTTACATTAACCAAGTCTCTCATCATGGGCTATATGGACTTCTATAGCAAAACAGTACAGACAATACCCATTTGTATCAATTAAGGGTAAAAAGAGTGAGAGAATCATCTACTTATCGCCAAACTCTTTTTCTCTTTTGATTCCCAAGTAAAAATGATAAAAAAAAATTAGGCTCCCCATCATACATGAAGAGATACACGCCTACTCCCTCAATAATGATAGACTATAAATCTAACCTATGAGAGACTCATTAACAGGAGCAATGAAATGTCATATATTTGGAATCATCCTAATTGGCCATCCTTTAGGTATGATGATGAGTTAATTAACACATCTATCACAGACTATGAACTACAGAAAAAGGCTACTGACATACTATTTTCTATCATTGATTCTGATACAAAAAACAGGATGTATGCAGCCTCTCTTACTGATGAAATCGTATCAAGTCTAGAAATCGAGGGTGAGAAGATATCATATAACTCAGTGTATGCTTCTATCTGCAATTCCCTGGGTATCACTACTGAAACAAAGACTAAGAGTAATCA
>CAYVRR010000162.1:0-2780 GCA_964453215.1 uncultured Spirochaetaceae bacterium
GAAATATGGGCTGTCGCAAAAATAAAAACTGCGACGGTCTTTTTTTGGCTTTTGCTGGGAAGGATGAATAACAGAGGAATTCAGGCTGGAAATGCCAAGAATGGCCAATTTCTTAGCTCTCCCAGGCATCCTGCTTGTAATAATTTACTAGGGCTTCTCGTTTATACGTATTTCACTAGATCACCCATTCGACAAAGTCATAGTAATATCTCCCAATTTCAGTTCCAAACCCTTCAGAGCTCCCCTCTCCTTAGCATCATACTAGAAATATTCCGCGCTATCCTCCCAAATGGTGCTCTGGTCGGTCTGCAGATGCTCGACCATTCCCTATTTCAGTTCTCGGCACATGGTTGATTCTCGCTCACATAGTAGCAAAAACGAGCGTAGTTACTTGTATCCGTTCAATCTTGTTTAGTGTGCAGATGGAACCTCTGCACCCAAGTGAAATGGATATTTCCCTAATAATATTCTTGTGTCGTCCTATGGTGTCCGTGATACGGTTGAGTAGTGGTAATATTATAATAGAGTCTTGTGGGACTTTCTCACCTCCTCCCTTTTTTCTCACATGTTCAATTTTACCGTACGCGTATATCTATACTCTATGTGATTTTTCTGGATTTCAAATAAAATCTAACATATACTGACTCTGTTTTCCATGATTAACATAATAGAGGAAGTAAAAATGAAGAGAACTACTCTGATCATAATTATTGTCTGCACTTTAGTAATAATTGGATTCCAATCATGTGAGAAGACTACAAGTCCCACTACACAGAAAAGTGCTGTAAAAGAAGAAGCTGCTTCAACAAGAACACTAACCCAGGATAGGATAGACATATTACCTGACTACAAGATTGTTAAAACCGAAGAAATTTCTTTTGGTAATGTAAAGCGCTATCAGATAGATGTGGTAACTGATTCATCAGATGGCCTTGCCCTAAAACAAATCAGTGGGAAAGTAATAGAAGAATTTAAAACCAAAAAAAGATTCAATGCTGTAGTAGTATTCTTCTATGATTATGAGGAATTTATCGGCCATGGCTACACTCTGGCTAAAACAACATATGCTCCATATGGGAAATGGGAAAATGCAATGGATGTTTCAACCGGCGATTACAAGAACATGGAATTTTCGTTCGAGATAAAGCAGAAAAACCTTGAATATAAACTTACGCCTGATGAGGCTACAATTGTAAAACAATGGTATGAAGCATATACCTTACTTGATACAAATCCGAACGAACTTGTTGAGGATAAAACTGTCTCTGCATATGTTGCGAAACAAAACAACATCTCATCTGATCAAGTCAATGAAATTTTAAACAGGTGGCTAATGTGGCTAATATGATGTTCATGTTAATTAGATGCTATAGGGTATATTGCCATCCATATTAGCTTTAGCTCTGCTTTATCTCGAGAAGGGTTAAATTTTTTCCAAATCTTGTAAAAGGATTATGTTGTGGGAAAAACAATTTTCTTTTCTTGGCAGCAAGACTTGCCTAGAGAAACAAACCAGAATTTTATAGAAAATTGCATAAGAAATGCAATCAAGAAAGTAAAAACGATAAACGCCTCCCTTGTATTTAAGCTTGATCGAGCTACCGATAGAATTCCAGGCTCTCCTGATATTAAAGATAGTATCCTTGAGAAAATTTCATCATCATCAATTTTCATTTGTGATATTTCATTTATTACTTCGGCAAGAGCTATCAAAAAATGTCCAAACCCTAATGTTCTTTTTGAACTAGGGTATGCAACAAGTTTATTAGGCAATGAAAAAGTGTTGTGTGTATTTAATGCAGATTATGGCAAGATTGAAAATCTACCCTTTGATCTTCGAGGGGTGAAAATTGCTTCTTTTTCAATTCAGAAAGCTGGTCGGGTAAAAGCGAAGGAAGACTTAACTAATTATATTGCAGGAACAATCAAGCTTTTACATGCAAGTGGTTTTCTTTACAATCCACTCATAGACTATCAAAAATCCAAGATTGACCGAAACATTCTTACCTGTGCAAAATCTATTTCAAATTTGGTTTTTGGGACAATTTCAATGTCTGAAGGCCTAGGAAGAACAACTGAATTACTCAACCTTTCAAAACACAAACTCGAAAAAACATTGAAGGAAACAGCATTCCTCGGTTGTTATTTTTTCAATAGGTTCCCTGAACAGAAGAAAGAACTGTCTTGTATCTTGGAAGTGTTATTAAGTTCTCGATACTATCCCCGATCCTGGTCTATATTCGTAATCGAATTACTTGATTGGTTAACATGGCAAGAATCTTTAACTATTGAACGTTATACCCCTTTCCCAATAATTCAATCGGAATTTCAGAGTAGTATGGAGATTTCGTTGATTGATGCACACTCTAGAGCACCCTCAAACCCTCCAGGAAGTTTCATTTTGCTTAAAAAGGATAAAAGCGGAAATCAAATCGTACAAAATGCCCTTAATCTTCCTAGATATAAGTCTGAAATCGATTTGGTTAAGTATTATAAAATAAATGAAGAGTGCCCTGAGTTACTTAATAATTTAGTTTTCAATTTTATCACTCTCTGTAACCATTGGATGGATCTCACTGATAATGAGTTCATTCTGGATTCCGAGTATTATTCAATTCATTCATCAAAGTTCCAGAGCACACCTCAAACGATAGAACTTTAAAGGGGGTATTGTGAATTGGTTTCCATTCAGAAAACACCATGTATTCTGCAGAATAAATCCCCATGACAAACGAGAACCTCGTCATCCTGGGGAACGTTGTGGGATGGGTACATTGCCA
>CAYVRR010000163.1:0-2610 GCA_964453215.1 uncultured Spirochaetaceae bacterium
GCTAAGGTAGCCTACCATTCTTTTATACCCATGTAAATATGATTTAGAAAGTCTTCTTGCTGTTTTGGGGGAAATTCAGCTGTCAATACATGCTCAGTGTATAGGCAAATAATCACAGAGCAGAGGTTGTCTTAACTTCAGTGCAGAAGAAGAGACAAACATCATAATCCCTCAAAAGGAACAATTATTTAGAATAGAATTTCTTATTTAATGAAGAAAGCTTAAGATTGTTTCATCAATCGCTATGAAACATTTCACTATGATTAAACACAAGTGTTGACAAGATGATAATTTCAAACATGAATTTAGGCATAAGCATATCTAATTTTGCACTATAAGCAATATAAACAGTCACAAGTACAGGTTTAATTTGAAATTTTGTTGACATGGTGCTATTTTAAGGATAAATATAGTCATAACAAATCAGCTTTGGAGAAATTAAAATGGTTGAGGCGCTTTGCTTGTTTTTCCCTCCCTTGGTATCAGTGTTTATTACTGTGAATGATAGGATTTTTGATCCTGCATATGAGATGGGAAGATTTATATTGCATATGTTGTTCTTATTTATAGTTTTTTCTATTTCTAATACTATTATTTCTTTGACTATTGTCAAACTTCTACTCCCTCCTGGGCCAACATTTGTTCAGGGTCATTTAGCAGAACCTTTCATATCAATAAAATATTTGGGTGTGGCCATTTTTGTTGCCATTGTTTCTGGCATTGCAGGTTATGTTTTCCTTTATTATGGAAAGATTAAAATAAAAAAAAGACCCAGAAACAATCACAACATTAGCTAAAGGTTTTAAATGAATACTAAAAAATATTTTTTATCAGTTACATTAGTCATTTTAAGCATATTCTTTGCCTCATTCCTATTCTTTCTCACGCGATGGATAAACGTTTTTTTTGGTGAGGATTTATCTTTTGATCAGCTTATCTTTTACTTATTCGTACCTCTGAAAGGTACATCAGTTGATATTGTAAAAGAAGGAATATCAGCAGTCATATTGCCAACCCTTCGAATTTTATTTGTAGCACTGCTGGGATTGCTGGTTGTTACAAAAAAGAAGAGTGAGGTTGTACTGGAAATTGAACTTCTAAATTATCAAAAGGATATTGTTGTTTGGCCTTTTCTGATACACAAACGACGATTCTGGATATTACTTGTTTTCTTCTTTCTCATGTTAAGTATCTTTATCTTGCAAAAAAATTACCATATCAGTAATTACATACGTTCACAACTCAATGCTTCAAACTTTATAGAAAACAATTATGTTAATCCCCATACGGTTGATTTGCATTTTGAAGGGGAAAAAAGGAATTTAATCTATATTTATTTGGAGTCGATGGAGTCTTCCTATGCTAACATTGAAAACGGTGGCATGTTTGAAGACAATTACATTCCAAATCTCACAAAATTAGCATATGACAATATCCATTTTTCTGAAACTGATCTGTTAGGCGGCGCTAGGCAAATTACTGGGACTGGGTGGACAATCGCCAGTCTATTTGCCCAAACATCTGGACTTCATTTTAATATTCCAATTTATGGCAATAATATGGATAAGCATGCTTTCTTTTTTCCAGGAGTAAAAAGTTTAGGAGATATCTTAGCTGAGCAAGGATACACCAATATTTTCTTAATTGGGTCAGATGCACAGTTTGGAGGAAGAGAATTATATTTCTCTTCGCATGGGAATTATGAAATATATGATTATCCATGGGCAATAGAAGCAGGCTACATCCCTTCCGATTACTATGTTTGGTGGGGATATGAGGACGCAAAACTCTATGAATATGCAAAGATACAATTGATTGACCTAGCAGCAAAGGATGAACCCTTCAACTTTACTATGCTAACAGCTGATACGCACCATCAGGATGGATATGTCTCAGAAGGCGATTATCAGGAGATATTTCCTGATCAATATGCAAATGTAATTGCTACTTCAGACCGTCAATTGGCGAAATTTATTCAATGGGTACAGGAGCAAGATTTTTATGATGATACGACAATAGTAATAACTGGCGACCATTACACCATGGACTCCGATTTCTTTGATGAATTTGATTCAACCAGTGATAGACGTATTTATAATGCCTTTATCAATGTGCCTGGCCAAGAAAACAGACATATTACAGGGAGAGAGTTTTCATTGATTGATATGTATCCTACTACATTGTCTGCCTTAGGTGTCACAATACCTGGAAATCGATTGGGGTTGGGAGTTAATCTCTTTTCCTCTGAAAAAACTATACTCGAAAAATATGGGCAAGAAACCGCGGATAAGGAACTGAGGAAAAAATCTAATTTCTATAATAAATTACTGTTCACTTCATATACAGAGATATAGTTTTCTGTAATCAGAAGGTTTGATTTCTCGGGTTTCTGATTCTACTCAAGTGAATTATTGCCCCAATCCATAGCAATGAGAAACAAGGGCAGTATCATCAGGTCCCCCACAGCAAAGGGTGATAACGACTCCACAAGCGAGTAGACACCCCATAAGACCAAGAGGCCTGTAAACATGGAGGAGCTTCTAAGGAATCGGTAGCCGAATTGCAAGGTTAACTGGCAATAAGCCATGCAATCTTTGCTAGATCTTTCTC
>CAYVRR010000164.1:0-2606 GCA_964453215.1 uncultured Spirochaetaceae bacterium
TTTTGTTGTTCTTGGTATTGATCACCTGTATGGTCAGTATGGTATTTGCAGCTGGTAGTAAAGAGGATGTATCAACTGTAACAAAAGGTACTGAAATATCTTTTTGGAATGGTTTCACTGCTTCAGATGGTGATATTCTCAGAGAAATATTTGATCGATTCAATGCTGAGAATCCACAGGATATTAAGGTTGATATGGATATCATGCCATGGGCAAATATGTTAGAAAAACTTGCGGTATCTGTTTCCACTAAGACGGGTCCGACTTTGATTCTTTTGGGTTTGGAGAATATTCCTGAATACAGCGAAAGCGGTGCTCTATTATCGCTGAATGATTTTTGGGAGTGGTCAGGTCTTGATAAGGATAATTACTCCCCTAATGTGTTGAAAGCATTCCAATACAACAATAATACTTATGGTATCCCTATGCAATATAACTCGCATTATTTATATTGGAATAAAGACTTATTCAAAGAAGCAGGACTTGATCCAGAAAAACCCCCCAAGAATTTCTCAGAATTTATTGAGTATGCTGAAAGACTTTCTGACCCAACAAAAGAACAGTATGGTTATGCCTTTGCGGCAGACAGTGCAGTAATCACAAATTTCCTTTGGAGCAATGGAGGCGATTGGTTAACTGCAGACAATACTAAGTCAGCGATTAATTCACCAGAAGCAATCCAAGTTTTTAAAATGTTCCAGGATTTTTCAAAAAACAAGATATCTCCTACTGGAATGACCGGTGCTGACTTGGACAATCTATTTTACGCTGGTAAAGTTGCAATGTATATAAATGGTCCTTGGTTGATTGCAGGGTGTAGGGAAAAAGGAATTGATTTTGGGATCGGTTCAATTCCTGCTTCTGACTCAGGAAATAAAGAGTTCATTGGAACAGGTGTAGCTTTCATGATTACTTCAAGTGCCACTGAAGAACAAAAAATAGCTGCTTATGAAGTTATCAAGTATTGGCTTTCAAAAGATATTTTAAAAGAATGGACATTGCGTAACGGATTTCCAGCTTGGTCTCAAGAAGTCTTAGATGATCCTGAAGTCCAGAAAAATTTAATACAATCGGAACTTGGTACTATTACGCAGTATACAAGAGTTCCTTTTGAAGGGCTTCCTGAATCGACCCAAATTCTTTCTGACTATGTAAATCCAATTCTGGAACAATTAACTTATTTGAAGATATCTCCAAGTGAGGCAGCTGAAAAGATGGAAGAAGGCATTAATAAAGTTTTAAAGAATAGATAAATTTATTTATACTTATGGTTGCTGTATTAGAGAAATTCAATACAGCAACCATCCTTTAGGTTGGTGATATACGTGAAATACTCGAAAAAAAGAATAAATTCAATTTGGTATAGTCCACAAGTCGCGGCTTGGGTGTTTTTGTTCCCTTCCCTTGTTTCTCTTATGGTATTTGTATTTATTCCTTTATTAACTGCATTTCTGATGTCCTTTTTTGATGTAAATATTTTCCTATCTTCAATAAAATTCAGTGGATTTTCAAATTTGAAAGAAATTGCAGAAGATAGCCGATTCTGGAATTCGTTGAAAAACACTTTCCAATATACTTTTCTTTCTGTGTTGATCGGAACAACGTTTTCATTGTCCATGGCTTTATATGTCAGCAAGAATTCCATGTTTCGGAAACTATTACGATTTTCATTTTATGCTCCAGTAGTATGCTCAATGACCGCGATGGGAATCGTTTGGTCCATATTGCTAGACCCTACAATAGGTATGATAGCTAAATGGACACAGATGATTGGTCTACCCAAAATGGAATTCTTAAAAAATCCAGATATGGCAATGCCACTTGTTGTATTTGTTTCAATTTGGAAAACTTTTGGTTCCGCTATGATTATTTTTATCGCAGCTTTGCATGCAATTCCCAATGTATATTATGAAGCCGCTGTAATTGATGGAGCAGGGGTATGGATTCAATTTAGAAAGATAACTCTTCCACAGATTCTGCCGGTACTAGGATTTAATGTTATAACATCAACAATTGCAGGTCTTATGGTATTTGACCAGACATATGTGATGACGCGCGGAGGTCCTCTTTTCAGGACAGAAACCATTGTCCAATATTTATATTCCCGTGCATTTTCTATCAGTCCTTTCCGCCTAGGGTATGCATCCTCAATTGCAATGATTCTTTTTTTTATCATAGCAATAATTTCTGTGATTCTGTATAGATCTTTCTTGAAAAATGAAAATAGGGTATCTGGGAATGAATAAAATGAATAAATACAAACTCAGCATATTTCTCAGTGTTTTTACAATGTGTATTGTACTTGTGATTGTTTTATATCCCTTTATCTGGCTTTTCCTTTCATCCTTGAAATTCGAGATGGATATAGTAAAGTTTCCTCCAGAAACTTTGCCTGAGCGTTTAACTTTTTCTCAATATATCCGTGTTTGGCAAAAACTACCATTACTTACAATGACAAGAAATACAATTATCTTTTCTACTATGACCACATTTACTAACTGTCTCTTATGTGCAATGGGAGGGTATGCTTTTGCAAGAATATTTTTTAAGGGTAAAAACATTGTTTTTGCATTCGTCCTCATATCAATGATGGTTCCTTTCCAAGT
>CAYVRR010000165.1:0-2600 GCA_964453215.1 uncultured Spirochaetaceae bacterium
ATAACATTTACACATTCACTTGATTTGTCAGTATGTGGAGAGTATGATAAAGATATGGATGAATGTTCAGTTGAGAATGCTTTTCTATGTAAACATAGCCTCTTTGGCGGCCTCACAAATTCTGAACTAGATATTATACGCCCTTATATTAAAGAACTCGAATTCAAGAAAGGGGATGTTATTCTTAAGCAGGGTTCTTTTAACTCAAGAGTCTACTTCATTGTTCATGGCAGTGTCTCTATTGAGAAATATCCTGAACACCATGAAAAAGAGAGTAGAAAGATTGTCACCCTTGTAGATGGAGACTCATTTGGTGAAATGGAACTCATCGACATTCAACCCTGTGCAGCAAGTGCCATTGCAATAGAAGATACCTCTGTTGTTTCACTCGATAACAGAGACTTCTATTTATTGTCAAAAAGCCATCTAAAGATCTACACAATGATGATGTTAAACCTCGCTCGTGATATCTCTCGCCGCTTAAGAAGAACAGATGAACTCCTAGCTGAAGCAACAATGGACTCTAAAGAGACCTTTGTTCTTTAACTCATCTCAACTATATGTGCTTAACTCTTAACACTTTTACATCTATAAAAAAATATATTGCTATCGGAGAGTCATAGATTTATGATAATAAAAAAGGGAAACCCTTTAGAGGAGAAGCGCATGAAAAGCAGATACTTAAAGCGTATCATGACTGCCTTGCTTATCTTATTAACAATAACAACAATGACAGTAGCAACTGGAACTCGGGAATATCATGGCCAAACACATATTGTGATCCTTGGCACAACAGATATTCATTCAAACGTGTGGGGCTTTAGTTATGAAAATGACAAAGAGACAAACAACAATGGAATGGCGCGCATTGCCACCTACATCGAACAGGTACGAAGTGAAGAGCCCAATGTTATCCTTGTTGATAACGGCGATACAGTGCAGGGTACTATCCTAACTGATGATATCTACAACAAACAAGAGGGACCTCATCCTGTTATCACAGCAATGAATTACCTTAACTATGATAGCATGACACTAGGAAACCATGAGTATAACTTTGGGGAGAATTTAATTACTCGACTCCAAACTCTTGCTGACTTTCCAATCCTTGCAGCTAACGTCTCTCGCTTAGATGGAACAATGGCAGCCCTTCCATACACTATTATTAATAGAGCAGGACTTCGTATTGGAATTGTTGGAATTACAAATCCCAATGCCCCTCGTTGGGATGGAGAGAAAGTAGACAGCTTCTCCTTCGCACCAGTTGGACCTGCTACAAAGAAAGTAGTAGATATCATAAAGGACAAAGTCGACCTTGTGGTAGTAGTAGCCCACGTAGGACTCCATCCTGAGTATGATGAAGATTATGGAAGTGATGGGGGATTAAAGATTCTTGAACTTAATCCAGATATCGACGTTCTTCTTTTAGGACATGCTCACACTACAATAAAAGAAGTAATGGGAAACACACTCGTTGGATCAGCTCGTAGCCAAGGGAGAGAAGTAGTTCGCTTTGATATCACCCTCGATGGCAATAAAAAGGTAATTGCTTCAAAAGTAGATGTAATTGATATGGCAGAAATTGCACCTAGTGAAACTTTCAGAGCAATACCATTTATTGCAGAGTCTCATCAAGCAACAAGAGATTTTATTAGTGGAGGAGCGCCAGGAAAAGATGGAAAAGTTGGGGGAGGAATATTTGGAAAAGCAGCTTCTACCTTCCAACCTGTTAATGAAATTAAAGGAATTCCTGAAGGTAAGTTAAGAGATACTGCTGTAATGGATCTCATTAACCACGTCCAACTTATGAACTCAGGAGCAGATGTTTCTGCTGCTGCCCTCTTTAGTGACACGAGTAATATCCCCGAAGGAGAGATCAACTATGGAACAATATTTGGTATCTATAAATTTGATAATACCCTCTATAGGGTGCCAGTAACTGGAAAAGAACTAAAAGCTTTCATGGAATGGTCAGCCCTTTGTTACAACACATGGAAACCAGGAGATATCTCAATTAGCTTTAACCCAGAAAGACCTGGCTACCTCTATGACATGTTTGAGGGAGTTGACTATGAAATTGACTTATCTCAACCTGAAGGAATGAGAATTAAGAATGTGATGTTTAAAGGAAAACCCCTTAAAGATACACAACAGCTCACTCTAGCTGTAAACAACTATCGCTACTCATCTGCCTTAAAAGCACAGAAATTAGTTGAAGCAAAAAGAGAGTGGGAATCCCCTAATTCAATACGTGATATGCTTGTTGAATACATTAAAGAAAACAAAACCATCTACCCAAGAGTGAATAACAACTGGCGCATCACAGGAGTAAACCTATCAAGCCCATACAGAGATCAAGTCATTAAGATGGTAAATGAGGGTACTCTCGAAGTCCCTTATGCCTCTTCATTAAATGTATACACATTAAAAGAGAAGGGAATAATTAAGTAATATTAGAAAAAAGAATATGATATGGGGTGAATTTCACCCCATATTTTCTTTAACCATAAAACGAATGTTTAATCTTGAATCAATTCTATACAATCAACTAAATACCACTTTTTCTCATTCGTTTAGAAATTAAAGAGTCCAAAGGTAAT
>CAYVRR010000166.1:0-2584 GCA_964453215.1 uncultured Spirochaetaceae bacterium
ATTGTCAAACATAAAATGTATGATGATTAATATAGATATGGCATGTATTGTATACATAATAGACATTATGAGGTTGGAAGGACGTAAAATGCTGTTAATAGAGCGAGAACACAATAAAAAAAGTTAAACATAAAACGTTTGACAACTGAATTTTTGTGTGTGATAATACAGGTGAGATGACCCCTATTGCATAATATCTTTATGAGAATTCATGGAGTGTGATAGATAAAACCATATGTATTGTTCTACCAATAGGTGGTAATTTCACAATTGAGAGGAATCAAAAAAAGGAGAAGTATGTTATGAAAAAAAGTATTGTTCTATTAATCGTAATGGCTTTATTAGTAGGAGCCTTATTCGCTGCAGGTCAAACAGAGAGTAAAGGGCCAGTTGTATTAAAATTAGGACATGGTGCACAAGCTAGTCATCCATTGCAACTAACGAGTGAAAAGTTTGCTGCAATAGTTAAAGAGAAGACTGATGGAAGAGTAGATATACAAGTATTTCCTAATACTCAACTTGGAGAAGAGAGAGATATGGTAGAAGGTCTTCAGTTGGGAACAGTTGATTTTGTTATTACGTCTTCGGGTCCCATTGTAAGTTTTGTTCCAGAGGTTGGAGTAGTTGACCTTCCGTTCTTATTTACATCTTCTGAGCATGCTTACAAAGTATTTGATGGGGAAATTGGCCAAGATCTTCTTGCGAAATTTGATGTAAAAGGAATTATTGGATTATCCTTTATGGAAAATGGATGGAGAAGCATTTCATCAAATAAAAAGATTATGGCACCTAGTGATCTTAAAGGGCTAAAGTTGAGAACTATGCAAAACAAAGTGCATATGTCAGCTTTTAGTGCTCTTGGTTCTTCTCCACTCCCAATGGCTTGGGGAGAAGTTTACACTTCACTGCAACAAGGGGTAATTGATGGACAAGAGAATCCCCCTGTAATCATTGCAACCAATGCTCTTTGGGAAGTTCAAGATTACTATGCTCTTACTCGCCATTTTTACACTCCATATCTCTTCTTGATGTCTAATATCAGTGCTGCTAAAATTTCAGAGGCAGATTTAGCAGTGATTAAAGAAGCTGCGAAAGAAGTGACAGAATATGAAAGAGCTCTTATGCAAGAACTAGAAGGGGGCTATATTGCAACTTTAAAGAAAAATGGAATGGAAGTGTATGATGTTGATAGATCTTTATTCCAAAATGCAACCAAGAGTGTATATACTCAATACGAAGATGTGTATGGAAAAGAGTTGATTAATCGAATTATAGAGATGGGCAAATAAGTAATTATTGCTCACCTATATATAATAGGCCAGATGTTTTCATACCAATTTAAGCGTCTGGTCTTTTGATGTATACAATGAGGGGAATAATGAGAGAGTCACTATGTATCCATAATATAAAAAAACTGAGAAGGATAGTTAATAAAGCTGAGGATGTGATGTCAGTTAGTATTATTATTCTCTTGTGCATTGTTGTGTTTTTACAAGTTTTTTTTCGCTATGTGGTTAACAAGCCACTTGCGTGGTCAGAAGAACTTGCTCGGTTTTTATCAATTTATCTCGTTTATATTGCATCCAGTGTAGTTTTAAGAGATGACTCTCATATGAGTATGGACTATGTGGTACAATTACTTCCCATCAAGGCTAGGGTATTTATTGATATCCTAGGCAAAGTAATAATATCTTCTTTTCTTATCTTAGCTATTGTAAAATCTCTGACCCTAGTGAGAGTTGCTTTTACACAACTTTCTCCTTCTCTAGATATTCCTATGGGGATCATCTATGCAGCTCTCCCTATTTCTTTCTTTTTTATGCTTTTTGATTTTATTACGAGGATTATTTTACGACAACGAGAAGGAGATAAATACCAATGACTATGATACTGTTTTCCTCTTTTTTTATTCTGCTTGTTTTGAATATCCCTATTGCCTTTTGTTTATTTATTTCTTCGTCTCTTGCCCTCTTTTATGGAGGAATTCCTCTTGTTGCGGTTGTTCAAAGAGCTGTAACAGCTACAGACTCTTTTGTACTTTTAGCAATTCCTTTTTTTATGGTAGCAGGAAATTTAATGGGAGCTGGTGGGATTTCAAATAGATTGATTTCGTTGGCAAACTCTTCTGTAGGATCTATTAGGGGAGGTCTTGCTCATGTGAATGTTTTAACGAGTATGTTGTTTGCTGGAATTACTGGCTCTGCTGTTGCTGACACATCAGCAGTTGGCTCAATTATTATTCCTGCGATGAAAGAAGATGGGTATAGCGCAGATTTTTCTGTTGGTGTTACCGCATGTTCTTCTGTAATAGGTGTCATTATTCCTCCTAGTATTCCGTTTGTTTTGTATGGTGTTGTGACCGGAGTGAGTATTGGTAAGCTATTTCTTGGTGGCCTAATCCCAGGTGTCCTCATAGGACTTTCTCAAATGGTAATTTCATATTTTATTGCAAAGAAACATCATTTTGGTACTGTGAGTAAGTTTAGTTTTAAATCATTTCTGATTAGTTTTTCAAAAAGTTACTTAGCGCTTCTCATGCCTCTCATTATCTTAGGAGGTATTATTTTTGGTATTGTAACTCCTA
>CAYVRR010000167.1:0-2579 GCA_964453215.1 uncultured Spirochaetaceae bacterium
TTCTTACTATTTCTACATGCTATCGACTTCACTTATATTGATCATTCTTTTTGTTCGATGTTATATATTTAGGAGCTCTTTATATGCTAATTTAGGCATATAAGTTAATACTTGTTACCTTTTTTTATATTCTTATACCTTTTCTTATGCTATTATAATTATAATTCGACAATTTCTTGTAGGGTAAAGGTTATAGAAATGGCACTTTTTAAAGAAGCAACAACCTCTTTTAAAAAAATTATTGTTACTACAATCATGATTTTAGTAATCCTTACTCTAAGTGTGTCGCTTTTTATTGACTCAGCAATTTTAATTGAGCCCCTTTCTTCCACCAATTATTATACCCTTGAAACAGGGTGGCGAGTAGAAAAAGAGGGAGTGTTGGTCGAAGATGAGATTATGCTCCCCTTTCGTATAACAGGTGATATAAAGGATAAAACAATCACTGTTACAAGGAGATTGCCAAATACATTTAGCCACAATCATATCTGTTTTAGTACCTACACAAGCATGACGAGTTTAGAGATTATTGTTGATGGAAAAAGCATATACAATTATCATGGAAATAATACTTTGTGGAAAAACCCTGTACTTGGTGGCCACACAGCCCACTTTGTCTATTTACCAGATAACTCTCATGGAAAAGAAATAAGACTTGTGTATAATTTTACAGCTAATAATAGGATAGCAGGATTAATCGAAGTACCCCGTATTGGCACAAAAACTGACCTCATTGCACAACAACTTAACGACTGGCCATCTATTGTTTTTGGATTTATCTTCCTCACTTTAGGAGGCATTGTATTCTTAATCTCCTTTCTTTACAGTCATAAAAATGAGAGAGATAGCCTTCGCTATTATGGACTGTTAGAGCTAACATTGGGTATGTGGGTATTTACTCAAACTATAAGCAAACTTATAATCATTAGAAATCCTATAGCTCCCCTAAACTTTAGTGTATTAGCACTCTTTCTCCTCCCCTATGCCCTCATTCAGTATGTAAAGAGTAACTATGATGTACTTGAAAAAAAGACTAACCCCTTCTATGTTGCGTCCCTCATATTTCTTTGTATGTTTGTAGTGGGGGGAGTGAGCCAATATTTTGGATTTTTCCAATATACAGATATGCTTATGCTTAGCGGACTCTTTTTAGTCATCTTTATCATATCTTTAACAATTGTGTTAGCGATTGACTTCTATAAAGGAAATAGAGGTCTTAGATCATTTTTAGCAGCTATTATTGTTTTATTTATTACAGTAGCTGCTGAAGAAGTATTACTCATACTCGATATTTGTCTACAAAATGCCCTTATCTTACACATAGGTATGGGCATTAGTGGTACGATTTTATTAATAAGAACAGCCCATGTAATTGCAAGCGAAAGGGCAACTTCGGCAAAAGAGCGAATGCTGTTAGATTTAGTCTTTATAGATAGTCTTACTGGGGTGAGAAACAGACGAAGTTATGATGAGTTTATCAACATGGTCACTCATGGTGAATATGATGGTGATATTCTTGGCCTGTTGGTGTGTGATATCAATGGGTTAAAGAAAATTAATGATGAGTTAGGTCATCCTTCAGGAGATGCTCTATTAAAAGATTTTACATATAATTTAAGTTCATTACTACCAGAAGCTTCAACAGTATATAGAATTGGAGGGGATGAATTTGTAGCAACGATTCCAGATATTACTAGAGCCCAATTAGAACTTCTTTGTAAAGAGATTTTCAACATCCCAACACAGAGTAAAATAGGAAATTATAGTGTTGCCATTGGAGCAAGATTATATAGTGCATCTCACACTCTAAGCATTGTCCATCTTATAAAAGAGGCTGATAAAGCAATGTATGAGTGTAAAGCACGAATGAAAAATGGTAATAATGAATTTATCTGTAAAGAGTTAGGATGAGATGCTCATTTGTATGTAAAAAAATCTATTTTTTCTCACCCTTTTCAAAAAGATCAATAAATGAAGCAATTACCTGAATAGTTCCATCAATTCCAAGAACCTCACTGTTTAAGGTAAGATCGTAATAGGCTGCATCTCCCCAGGTATTAGCTGCATAATAGTCATGATACTTCTTCCTCTCTTTATCATACTTACGAATACAAGAACTTGCCTCTTTTTCACTAATATTCTCATATCCAGCTATTCGTGCAGCTCTAAAGTTCTCTTTCGCATGGATAAATATTGAGAGGTGGTTTTCAAAATCTTTTAATACATAGTCACTACATCTGCCAACGATGACACAAGGGCCTTGTTTGGCAAGCTGCTGAATGATTTCGTACTGAGTGAGAAACAGCGTGTCACTAAGTGGCATGCTGTAGAGAGTTGATGGTGCGATTTGTCCCATTGTAGGAAGCCCCGAAGGAATTGTGTACAAGAAGCGATTACTTGCCTTTTCATCTAGGTTTTCTACAACCTCTCTATTCATTCCACTTTTTTCAGCAGCTAAATTTATGATAGCACTGTCATAAAATGGAATGTCATAGAAATTGGCAAGACCTTTTCCGACCTCGCGACCTCCACTACCGAATTGTCTACTAATCGAAATTATGGTATTCATATCTACTCCT
>CAYVRR010000168.1:0-2555 GCA_964453215.1 uncultured Spirochaetaceae bacterium
CCAGAAGGACTTGAACCTTCGACCCACGGATTATGAGAGTGCATTTGGTCACATCGATTTTGTCCCATTATGTTCCTAATTCCATGTGTTGTCAAGCATTATGGAACACTATAAAACTGCGTAATACCCCATGATTCCGGCACATTTCACGGCATTTTGGTACATTTACTGTCATTTTGTTATTAGGTTAAATTTTTCAATCAAACTGAGAATAGTGTCAGTATCTAGATCCTGTTCTGGTTCATGTTTGAATTTTTCACTGAGGTTGGTACCAACTTTATCCAAATTTTGTATGTCCCTTTCTGTTATAGGATCATTATGTTCAACAAAAAAATAATTCTTGTTTATGAGAAAAACAGATATCAGTGCTTCGTCGTATGTTTGATTGAGCCGAATTGGATTTACAGCAATTATATACAAGGAGGAGCTCGACCATGGGAAATCCGGTTTATTAGATTTTCGATTAGTAAAAAATATATTCCAACCACGCATAGTATATATCTTTGTAACTTTCTGACATGCAAATGCTAGTTTTACAGCACAATGTTCTTGAAAATCCAATAGTTGTATCTGAGCCATGATATCATCTTTTTTATTTGTATCAATATATCTATTTTCAATAACATCATAAGTTGGCAAGTTGTTTTTTTCGTTCTGCATAAATTGCTCACGATGTAAAATATACATATTTGTATTCTTATAAGCTTCGATAACATCTTTATCTATATATTCTGAAATAAAATCCATGCTATATGGTTTGGTCATCCAATTGGTCACTCTTAATCGGATTTCCTCATCAAGAAGAAGGATTGGGAAGGGATCGATAGCCAACCTCATTACTGCAATCACACTTATCCCTTTTTTTAGGAAATATAAAAAATCTCTGATGAGGATTTTTTCATCAAGAATATTTAGGGGGTTGTTCCTGGCTACATAAAAATGCTGTAATCCTTGTTTATGGACATACTTATTTAATGCTTGATTGACAGTATAAATATCTTTGAAATAGGAGATCATTGTATTCATCATCTCTGAAAACATTTCTCCTTTTTGCGAAAGTTGTTTTATCATTTTCGATTGCATAGGAAAATCTGAGGTAGACTTCCATGCCTCAAGAACTTGTACTCTATCTGCATAAGGCATATCTGATAGATAAACAGTAGTGGTTGAAATTTCGATTGCCTCTCTGATTGAATAAAAGGCACAATCAAAGTATCCCTTCTCGAATAATTTTATTGCATTGATCAACAATTGGACTGATTCCATGATGAACGTATTTGCTCCTGCTGCATCTGCATCCATCCTTCCAGTCCAGCTATGCTCAATATTCATAATATCGCGATATAGTTTTTTCTTCTCATCCAATATAATTGGTTTCTGATTTCGATCTTCGATCCAGTCGACATAAGAATCAGTATTTGCCATTGATCCCTCCTCAAGTTAAGAAAATGCTTGTGAAGGTGATTGCTTGATAACATCCATCAATTGTCCTATCGTTCCTAAAACCACTTGATAGCATATCTTAGCGGTATGAAGGGTCGGGGAAAAATTACTTAGAGATTGTGCGTAAGGATGTACGTAATTGCGATATTCTCTCATAATTGAGCTGAATTTCCAAATATCCTGGTCTATAAATTGTTGTTCATAAGATACTTGAATTAAATCAACAAGTCTCCAATCCATGATATTTTTTACTTTACCTTGTGCAAGTGGCGCACTTTTGGATTCAACAAATTTACTGGTGTTTTGGAGAGCAATAGATAGCAAGATACCTTCTAAAATGCTGCCACAAAGAATGACAGCTGAAAGTGAGCAGCAACTCGTAAAGCATCGTGCTACCTCTTCAAGACGAGTCTCCAAAATAACTTTTAAATTCGACTCAATATTTAGAGTATCAAGCTTTGGGTTTGGGAACTGACGCATTAGAAATATTTCTTCAGTGGAATCCGGTTGCTTATCTAGAGCGGATATGTTTGTAGCTTTTTCGAATACAATATGGGATCCATTTCTTTTTAAATGCCAACCATCAAATTCTAGGTAAATGTTGAATTTTGCTATTAGTTCATCAAGTACTAGAATACGCTCAGCAAATTCTCTTGGATCAAATGAGGCTTTGATGCATTTATCAAGTTCAGGTGTACCGTTTATTTTTGATATTCGATCTATGGCATATGTTTTTCGTGTTGGAAAACCTTGTTGATATCTATCGGAGAATCCAAGAGCATTGAAGAATTTAACAAGTTGTGGGCCTGAACGGTATCCTTCTCGGCCATCTCCACAGATGACTTCAGCTAGTTTATCAATCGTTTTCTCTTCAATTATCATAAGTACATTACCTCAATAAATATAACGATAGCCCCCATTTCTCCAAAAAACAAGCAGTATTGCAAATTATGAGAATTATGAGAATGTAAACAGACAAGGTCAGTAGTAAGTAACCTATAAATATAAATGGGTTATTGCTTTGAAAATTAATACAATGATTTAAGACTTTATCTATCAGCTATATTTATAGCTTTAGGATGAGATTCTTTGACATCTGTCAGTAAAAGTAT
>CAYVRR010000169.1:0-2542 GCA_964453215.1 uncultured Spirochaetaceae bacterium
TCACCGGGCTTATAGGCTCTCCCGGAGATTAGGTTCTCACAGGCTGCTACTATCCCAACTACATTTCTTTTTAGCTTTGACTTTGCGATGGCCTTCATAGCACCGATTACTGTTGCAGAACCTGCCATATCGGTGAACATGGTATCCATACCAGATGTAGGCTTAATTGAATATCCGCCGGAATCATACGTTAGTCCTTTTCCTACTAGCGCGAGTGTTTCAGCTGAGTCTGAATTCCCCTTATAACTCATGACAATGAACCTCGGTTCTTTGTCAGAACCTTCAGCAACAGCCAGGAATGCATCCATCTTCAAATCTTTGATTTTCTTTCTGTCGAATATTTCTACCTTTACCCCAAATTCTTCTAAGCTCTCTTTAGCTGATCGTGCGAGAACTTCTGGATACATGCTAATAGCTCTCTCATTGACTAAATCCCTAGCCAAGAATATTCCTTCTATCAGGGTCTCAGTCTCTTTTATTGCAGCAGAGATTTCTTCTTTTTCAGAATCTGGAACATCAAAATATACTTCTTTCAGACTCGGTGTTATCTTTTTCACCTTCAGGTGCTTCTCAAAAGCGTATTCTGATTGCAGGAGTCCTTCTGTTGCAGCGACGACAGCTTTGCTATAGGAAATCCCCTCAAAGTTTGGAATTTTGCATTCAGCACTTTCTGCCTTATGCTTCATCAGCTCTTTTCCTGCATTGTGAAAGGCCACTCGTAAAGAGTTAACATGAAAGTCCTTCTTTTGGCCTAATCCCAAAAAGAGAATACTTTTCTTGTCTAAGGAAAAATCAAAATAGAGTTCACCTGATTTACCTTTGAACAATTCTTTTTCTTTGAGATAGGAGTATAATTCTTTTCCATTACTTACACTATTTTCTCCCTCTCCTACCAGAATAATCTCTACATCTCCACCAGAACCAAACTTAAACTGCACTGCAACACCTCTTTTATCAAAAAATTGTATTATCTAAGGATAAGATAACTATAAACCCATAATTGTTCAAACAGGATGTTGTTAACTACTATCTGGAAATATTCCTATTAGTTTATTTCTGGAACATCTCATTCTTATGCGTTTGCCCTGTGAAAAGCAACCGTCACTTGAAGTACCTGAATCTACCTGTTAAACTCATCTAAAATCCGAACACATGCTATAGTTGTGTATATTGTAAGGCTAGGTAAGATTTAATGGTTAAAAAGCGTGAGTTTGGTGGTTGGGTTCATGTAATGTTGTTTCTCATCGTTGTGAGCTGGGGATTCAACAACATAGCTATGAAAGTTGGATTTCGGTATGTTACTGCCCAACAGTTCAGTGGAGTGCGCCTACTTATAGCTTTCCCCTTTATGCTATATTTTGCTTTCTGGATGCCAGGTCGAATTCGTTTTACCAAGCAGGACTTCTTAGGGGTAGTAGCAATAGGCTGCCTGGGATTAGGATTGTTTCACATACTGTTTCCCATTGGCATAGACCAGACATCAGCTCCGCTAGGCGGAATACTGATGGCTACCATGCCGATACATGTGGTAATTCTATCTCTGGTTTTTAGATTGGAACGCCCTGATTGGAAATCTCTCTTTGGTGTCCTTCTTACCATAGTTGGACTTATACTGATTACCCTAGCTTCTCACCAACCGGAGGCGGCAACACAATCAACCTTGAAGGGTATTTTATTTATCGTCATAGCTGAATTTGGATATGCTATTAATACCACTTTCTTACGCCCTTATATGAAACGATATCCCCCCCTGCAAGTAACCGGATTGGCAATGGCTGTATCTGTTATTATCTATCTGGCTGTCTATTTTCCTCATTTGAAGAGCTTGGTCATCTCTGAAATTCAACCTATAGGATGGGTCTGTATCCTCTATTCAGGACTCATAGCCTTCTTGTTGGCCAATATCCTGTGGAACTATGCAATAAAGAATATTGGGAGTACCAAAGTTTCAGTGTATGGTAATTTACCACCGGTAATTGTAATCATTCTAAGCGCTATCATATTTAATGACATGCTCAATGCTTTACAGATGGTTGGGGCCATTATCATACTCACAGGTGTGGTATTAGTACAATTGCGAAAAACAGATATGCCCAAGCTGATTGAAAAATAAATTGGATAACTCTTCTGTATTTCCCAAGTCAAAATACAAGCCTGCACTTGAAACTGCTCTTCGTCCAAGAGATGGATAAAATACAAGAAAAGAGCGTCATGATCATGTTTGGGTAGGTATATGAACTCCTAGTAACCAGCCTTCTTCCCTGGTGCGGCCATGTTATAAAATTCAGCATGATAGACCTATATCACCTAAGTTGCATTAAAGTTCATTTTTTCGTAGAAACAATTTAATTACTTCTATGCAAATGATATAACACCCTCCATGACGTATCGATTTACTAAAAACAGGAACCGTTGCATATCATAATACTGAAAAAACAGGTATATTGTACTTGAGTCGCTTAACATGTTCCTTTTTTTGACTCCAATTATTTTGATATCATTAAGAACTTTACAATCAAATGACAGTATGGACTGCATCACG
>CAYVRR010000170.1:0-2495 GCA_964453215.1 uncultured Spirochaetaceae bacterium
GAGGGGCATGGAGTATAAAAACCATTCTCATATCTCTCTTTAGTGGCGTTTTTCTCTCTATGCTTGTTGCCTATATTCCAACCCGTCGGGCTATTAAAATAGATATTCCACGTGCCCTTCACCATCAGTAGGAAAGAAAAGTGCATATCTTATGTACGCCTGTGTTAAAATTAGTTATTATATTATTGACACTTGTACCAATGTACTAGTACAATATTTTTATAGAGGAGATGTAATGGCACAAGTAGAATTAGAACAGCCCATCCTATTCTCTTTAGATACAAAAAGTGGAGTTCCGTTTTACAAGCAGATTATTCACCAAGTTGAAATGAGTATTGCAAGTGGCACACTCCTTGTTGGAACAAAGCTTCCCACAGTAAGAAGTCTTGCTGTTGAACTAAAGATTAATCCAAATACTGTTGCAAGGGCATATTCAGAGATGGAAATACGGGGATTAGTTGAAACACAACAAGGTTCTGGCACGTATATCAAAGGAGAGATTAAAGAGATCGATATCCTTAAAAGAGAGAGAGTATTAAGTGAAATTACTCGCTCTTATATCTCTCATGCCTCAAGTTATGGCTTTACCTTAAATGACATCCAACACCATATCAGTGAATTAATAGAGGAACTACCTCTTAAAAAAAAGGAGGACAATCATGGCTCTCTTTCAAAAAAAGTATGAACGAATTAAAAATGTACAACCATTTAGAATTAAAAAAGATTTTAGATTCAGTGCAATCTCATTTTTTGTGTATGCAATAGCTATCACAATTGGAATTGTGATTGAACTTGGCACAATTAATCCCCTCACTATCCAACCTCTCATCCTATTCTCTCTTGTGTTGATAATTATTGCTTCCTTAATTGCAATTGTCCCCTCCTGGATGAATGTAATAAATATGATTCTCATTTTGTGGTTCGTAATGATAGGGCTTTTTGGTCACTTATTTGTCTCCCTCGCCTTCAGTGCAACTATTGGACTTATCCTCGCATGTTCTGTTCAACTCATTTATCAGTGGGATAAAGTTGTAATTCTTCGACTTGGGAAATTCAGGAAAGTACACGGCCCTGGTATCACTTTTCTTTTCCCTCTCATAGATAGAGTAGCTTCTTCAATTGACACTAGAATTCGGGTCACAGATTTTAGTGCTGAAAAAACTCTCACCACCGACACAGTTCCTGTTCATGTAGATGCGTTAGCGTTTTGGATGGTGTGGGATGCGAAAAGCGTTGTCCTTGAAGTTGAAAACTACATTGAAGCTGTTATTTTGAGTGCACAAACAGCCCTTCGTGATGCTATTGGAAAACACGAATTATCTCATCTTCTTAGTGATAGAGAGAAATTAGGAAAGGAGATTCAGTTAGCCCTCGATGCAAAAACTACCCCATGGGGAGTAACAATTCTTAGTATTGAAATAACTGACATCATCATCCCTAAAGAATTAGAAAACGCAATGAGTAAAAGAGCTCAAGCAGAGAGAGAAAAACAATCTAGAATAATACTTGCCGAAGCTGAAGTCTCTATTGCAAAGAAATTTACTGAAGCAGCAACAGAATATGATAATCACCCCAATGCAATGCAGCTACGGTCTATGAATATGATATATGAAGGAATTAGGCAAAACAACTCAATGATGCTAATGCCCTCTACTATGATAGATTCACTTAATGTTGGAACAGCTCTATCAACAGCTGCACTACAACAAACAGAAGAACTTAAAAAGAAAAAGGAGAATGAGTAGATGATTCAAATAGAGAACGTTGAAAGAAATTATAAGAGTGGAGAGTCGGTAGTGAGAGCTTTAAGGGGTGTTTCCATTACTATAGAAAAGGGAGAATTTGTCTCCATTGCAGGTCCTTCAGGATCTGGAAAAACTACCCTCCTCAACCTTATTGGCTGTATTGATGCTGTTGATAAAGGGGATATCATCATAAAAAATGTGGCAGTATCAAAGATGGATAAGAATGAAAAAACTGAATTTAGGAGAGAACACTTAGGATTCATCTTCCAAACGTATAACCTTATTCCGGTATTAAGTGCATTTGAGAATGTCTCATTCGTCCTCTCAATCTTAGGCATTGATGAAAAAGAGATAAAAAGAAGAACTATGAAAATGCTCAAAGAAGTGGGACTAGAGGGAATGGAACACCGGCGGCCTGATACCTTAAGTGGTGGTCAGCAGCAGCGTATCGCTATTGCGAGAGCTCTCATTAAAGAGCCCTCGATTGTACTTGCTGATGAGCCAACTGCAAACCTCGACTCCAAAACAGGGGAAGAAATATTAAAATTAATGAAAGAGATGAATAAAAAATATAACACGACGTTCATTTTCTCAACTCACGATACCATGGTCATGGATTATGCGAATCGTCTTGTCTCTCTTCATGATGGACTCATTGTAAGTGATGAAAGGAGGGATGCGTGAAGTTTATTATCTCTTTAGCCTTAAAAAATCTCACCCGATATAAAAGACGAACTATTATCACAAGTA
>CAYVRR010000171.1:0-2389 GCA_964453215.1 uncultured Spirochaetaceae bacterium
CTCCTTTATCTGATGAGTTAATATCGAGCGTTCCAGACAAATGCTGTGGTTGATTTGCCACAATTCCTACAACCATTCCACCAAGACGGGCAAAACCAATAATGATGTTTTTAGCATACTCTTTTTGCACCTCTAAGAAGCTGTTTGTATCAAATATATCTTCAATGATCTCTTTCATATTATAAGACCTTGCAATCTTTTCGGGGAGGATTTTACTTATCTTGCTACTAAGACGATGTTTTTTCTCTTTTTTATCCCTTATAATTGGTGGTTTTTCATCACTATTAGAGGGTAAGTAACTTAAGAGCTTTTTCACCATCTCAAAACACTCTTTTTCACTCTTACAAGAGAAGTGGATGTTTCCACTTTTACTCGCGTGAGTAGTAGCTCCTCCGAGTTGATCATGAGTTACTATCTCCCCTGTCACTGTCCTAATGACATCAGGGCCTGTAATATACATTTGACTAATATCTTCTACCATAAAGACAAAGTCAGTGAGTGCAGGTGAGTATGCAGCTCCCCCTGCACAAGGGCCTAATATGAGGGAAATTTGTGGGATAACACCAGAAGAGAGAATATTATTTCTAAATATCTTTCCATATCCATCAAGGGAATAAATTCCCTCTTGTATACGAGCTCCCCCTGAGTCATTTATTTGAATGAATGGTTTTCTCATCTTTAAGGCTAACTCTTGAACTTCAGCAATTTTAGCAGCATGCATCTCCCCAAGAGAGCCTCCAAGAACAGTAAAATCTTGAGAGCTAATATATACTTCCCTTCCATCAATCAACATACTACCAGTGACAACACCATCTCCTGGGATACGGTGTGTTTCAAGTCCAAAAGAAACAGATCTACAGGTGGTATACTTTTGTGTTTCTAGGAAACTATCTGTGTCACTGAGTTCCTCTATCCTCACTCTAGAGGTGAGTTTACCTTTCTCATTTTGAGCTTTCTGGCGGTGTTCTCCACCACCAGAATTGACTAAAACGCTCATAGTTTTTAAAAGCGCAGCTTGCTCATCTATACTCATCTTTTCACTCCAGAATCGATATTCCGTATCTCTTCACTAAAGAGTTCATCATCTGGGATTTGTTTGCTTTCTATAGGAAACGCAACCCAAGTAGTATTTAGGAGGTGTCTCCATGTAATATTTTCACTTGAAATATTACCACCCCATGTTCCACAGCCTAAAGTTAAGGTAGTGGGCATCCCATTTGTCCACGCTCCACTGTTAGCAAGGGACTGAGGTTGGTTTACCATGACCCTTGATACATTCACTTTTTCAGATAAAGTGATTACTCTCTCTCTATTAGTCGTGTGAATTCCACATGAGTGACCACTGCCACTAAAGTGGGTGATACGGTTTACCATCTCAACAGCCTCATCAAAATTCTTCCATGTATAGAGAGTGAGAACAACAGAGAGTTTTTCACCACTTAATGGGTACCCTTCTCCTATACCACTCTCTTTAGCAATAATGAATGTTTTACCTTTTGGAAGATCAATGCCTGCTTCTTTTGCTATTTTTGCAGCACTTTGAGCTACAATATTTCTATTAAGGGTATGTCCATCTGGCCACATAGCCCCTACTAATAACTCTTTTTCTTTATCACTACAGACATAGCCACCAACAGCTTCCATCTCCTTGATAAATTCATCAACGATGCCTTCTTGAACTAACACTGAGTTTTCTGATGAGCAGCTTGTTGCCTGATCAAAGGTTTTCCCTCTTTTTATCTTATCTGCTACTTCCTTCATATTTTGGGTATCATCAACGATTGTCACAGCATTCCCAGCTCCAACTCCATAGGCTGGAGTTCCACTTGTGTAGGCAGCGTGTACCATCGCTCCCCCACCTGTTGCAAGGATGAGGTCAGAGGAGGCCATAAGTTCTTGTGAATTCTCTACAGAAACTTCAGCTACATTTTGGATAAGATCGAGTGGAAGATTAAGCTCTTTAAGGACACTTCTCATCATATCGACAACAAGAGCATTGGTTTTCTTTGTTCTGGGATGAGGGGCAAGAATGATTGCATTCCTTGTTTTAATTGCCCATGAGGCTTTTAACACAGGGGTTGCTTCACAGTTAGTACACGGGATGAGGGCACCAATGACACCAACGGGTTTAGCTATTTTGACAAGGCCTAATTCAGCATTTTCTTCAATAACGCCAACTGACTTTTCGCCTTTCATTTCAAGCCAAGCGCCTCTCACCTTATTCATCATTTTGGCAACCTTACTCTCATAATCCCCCATTCCAGACTCTTCTACTGCAAGGGTTGCTAATTTGTCAACAAAAGTGGGATCTATTGCTCGATAGCAAAGTAATTCTGCCGCTGTATCAACTGTTTTTTGATCAGCAAAAGCTATTTCCTCTTGTGCTTTT
>CAYVRR010000172.1:0-2348 GCA_964453215.1 uncultured Spirochaetaceae bacterium
TACCTATGTTAAAAGAATTTCTTTAAGGTAAGTGATGTATATATCGTTTTTTTTACTTCTTTGTATCCCTTTGTAAGAATAATCTTCTTAACTTTTTTATCTCTCTTTTATTCGTAACTGATGAAATGGTTGGCTCATAAGTGAGCCAACCAATTAAGTTTTATAGTTTATCTATATGCTTTTAAGAGAGCTGATCGCTCTTCAACTACTTTCATGTAATCAGTAACACTATCTCTTGTAACAAGGGTGATAGTTGTTGCGACTACTTTTTCTGTAGCAGGTTTGCCGTTAATTGCATCCATGATGAGGTTAACTGCTGTTTCTCCAATGTCGGTAGGAGTTTGTGCTACAAATGCTTCTAGAGTGCTGTCAGCGCTCTGTAGAGCCTTAACGAAAGCAGGGTCATCATCAACACCAACTAATTGGAAGTCAACTCTTCCTGAGTTTCCTTGAGCAGCCACTAGGCCTGCAAGTGTTGTTGCGTTTGATCCGTAGTAGATATCAATTTCACCGTTTGAGTATGTGGTAAATGTGTCTTCTGCTAATCTAAGAGTGTCATCAACGGATAATTTGATAGGCTCTCTTTCAATTAATTCAACTTGTGGGTATGAGGCTAAGACTTCTTTAAATCCAGCTACTCTGTCTCTCATTGAAGTAATTTTTGAGAAACCGAAGATAACTACTTTACCTTTTACTTCTCCGTTTCTTGCTTTGAGTAACTCAACTGTGTAATTACCAGCTAATTTACCAATTTCAATGTTGTTTGAAGCAACGTGAGCATACACGTCTCCTCTTGAAGAACCTACGTCCATTGTTACTACTGGCACTTTAGCATCGTTTGCATCAAGTACAGCTGGAGCAATAGCGTCTGTATCTACTGGGTTAAGTAGAAGCCCGTCAATGTTTTTACTATTGAGCATGTCTTCAATTCCCGATAATTGTACAGAAACGTCGTTTCTTCCATCTACATCAAAAAGCTCAATATTATTCTCTGCAGCATATTTTTTTACAGCAGCGAGCATATCTTGCATAAACTCATGCTCGTACGTCATTAAGGAAATCCCGAGTCTCAATGTTTCTGGTTTCTCTTTCGCACCTTGTGCAGAAATGGCAAACATAGAAACTAATAATACAACTAATACAAGCAATCCAATTTTCTTCTTCATACCTTTTTCTCCTAAAATCTTTTTTTTATCTACCATACAATCATTACTTAGATATAAATTTAAATTTCTCTTTCTTCCTACCTCCTACACTTAAATTGTTATTTAGTAATTGATTGTAGATATGTACTATTTTTTTCTTTCGTATAAACTCACTGCTAAGACTAAAATGACTCCTTTAAACACCTGTTGCCAGAATGAAGATAAGCCAAAGATGTTAAAGCCATTTGTGAGGAACACAAGAAATAGTCCCCCAATAACAGTTCCGAGTACAAAACCCTTACCACCACTAATACTTGTTCCACCTAATACAGCTGCTGCAATTGCATCTAGTTCAAGGCCATCACCCATTGTGGGCTGAGAGGAAGCGAGTCTCATGATCATCACCATTCCAGCTAAAGAGGCACAGAAGCCACTTATTGCAAATACACTTAATTTTGTTTTAGTGATATGGATCCCTGATAATCTTGCACTCTCTGCGTTCCCTCCAACTGCAAATATATGGCGTCCATAATTTGTTTTTGTGAGAATGAAAGCTGCAACAAGGACAAGGACAATGGCAATTATTACTAGAATTGGAACTCCAAATACATAGTTTCTTCCAATATAGAGAATAGAATCTGGCAGTTCATTAATGGGTCGAGCATTACTGTACACTAGAGAAAGACCTCTCGCGGTAATCATCATAGCAAGTGTTGCTACAAAGGAGGGGACCTTGATATACGCAACAACTGCTCCATTGACTACCCCTAAAAGAGTACCAAGACCTAAGCCAAGAGTGATAGCTAGAGCAGGAGAGAGTCCATTACGAACCATGAGACCCGCCATAATTGTTCCAGAGAGGTTAGCAATCGAGCCAACAGATAAATCGATCTCATTTGAAATGAGAACAAATGTCATCCCTATAGCTACACACATTTGAACTACTGCTTGTCTAAAGACTCCTGTAAAGTTTCTTACTGATAAGAATCCTTCAGCAAATATGCTGAAAAACAGAAGCATTGCTACAAAAGAAATGAGAATACTAAATTGAGGAAAAGAAATTATTCTTCTTTTCAAGTCTCTTACATTTGTCACTTTCACTCTCCCTAACTATTGGTTTTTATATATCATGTCGACCTGAAGCTAATTTCATGATCGTCTCTTGAGTTGACTCTTTTGCTTCTACTATGCCAGCAACAGTTC
>CAYVRR010000173.1:0-2314 GCA_964453215.1 uncultured Spirochaetaceae bacterium
CTCTATCCCCTGTCACTACTTCAACTCCCTTCACATTCATGCCTAGGTTAGTAGCACCTACTATTTCTTCAGAAAGTGAGGAAGATCCCTCTTCTCATGTGGTAACACTTTCAGCACTGGAGGACGCTAGTATCTATTACACCCTTAATGGCGAATCTCCTACTACTTCTAGCATGCTATATACTACTCCACTTGATATAACTGTATGTACTAACCTTCAGGCTATAGCAGTAAAAGAGGGGTATGATAATTCTCCATCAGCATCTGAAATATATACAGTACGAGGACCAGCTGGTGGCTTTGTGTTTTATGATAAGGGGGAAAATATAGGAGGATGGAGATATCTAGAGGCAGCACCTTCGGATGTTGATTCTAATGGTTATGACCATATCTTTGGATTACACCGAGTTGAGGGAGAAAATATTGAGGTAGGTACTCAACCTGGTATAGGAGCCGGAAAAGTAAATACTGATGCCCTTGTTGGTGCAATGGGGGAAGAAGCATATACTCATAATGGTAAAGAATTTATTAGCAAGGATATTTATGCAGCTAAACTTAGTGATGTTCATATGGTTGGTTCCTACAATGATTGGTTCCTTCCATCAAAAGATGAACTAAATTTGATGTATCAGAATTTGAAGAAAAACAGTTTAGGTGATTTTGCTGATGATGCCTACTGGAGCTCTTCTGAAGTTAATGAAGACAATGCATGGTTACAGTTTTTTAACACTGGTTTCCAACAAGGTAACTTCAAAAAGGAGAACACTTACAAAGTTCGTCCAATTAGGGCCTATTTACCGATAGAGTAGTTTCTACTGCTTCTCACTTTGATACGTATAGGAACCTTACGTGCCCCTTTAAGGTTCCTTACTCTTGTAAAGGAATTTAGATTATATTCACCCTCTTTGTTATCATTAAATCTATACATCGTGATGGAAAAGGATGATTTTTATAGTGCTGTTTCAGTTCTCTTGGTGTGCTTACTTAAATGTCATATTTATGCTATAATATAATAAGTAATTAAAGGTACATCTCTTAGGAAAATATTTTCATTAATTCATTACATTATTAAGATTTGAATTTTAATTGACTCTAAATTGTTTATTATATATTTAAGCCATAGTAAGGAGGAATTTATGGATATAATTACTCATGAGAAATTGGGCGAATTGCTCAAAATTCGTGGATCATGGTGTGTATCACTATTCATGCCTACTCACCGAAAGGGGAGAGAGACAGAGCAGAATCGAATTCGATTCAAAAACTTATTAAAAGAAGCAGAGGAAAGACTCTTAACCAAAGAGCTTCATGCAGATGATGTGAAAAGAATTCTTAAGGCGCCAGAGAGCCTATTTGAAAGTTATGATTTCTGGCAACATCAGAGTGATGGACTAGCACTCTTTTTCTCAAAGGATAGTTTTGATTTATTTAGGCTCCCTCTCGAATTTCCTTCAAAAGTGTTCGTTAATGACCGCTATCACATTAAACCCCTTTTGCCAATTCTAAATAGTGATGGAAATTTTCATCTCTTAGCTATTAGTCAAAACAAAGTTCGTCTTTTTGAAGGAACAGCACAATCAATAGATGAAATAGACCTTCCAAATACCCCAGAAGCACTTTCACAGTCGTTTCCAGATGATTGGCCAAAACAGAAGTTTGAGTTCCAGACACTAGGCTCATCAGGTAAAGGGGGCCAAGAAGGAAAATCTCACAGCCATGCTGTAGGAGATGATCTTAAAGTGCGCCTCAAGAAGTGGTTCCGTACAATAGATAAAGAGGTAACTACTTTATTAAAAGATACTACATCTCCTCTTGTTCTAGCTGGTGTAGAAACTCTCTTTCCAACCTATAAAGAAGTGAATACGTATCCTCATCTAGTAAAAGAGGGAATACCTGGTAACCCAGATAATATGAAAGGGCATGAACTTCACCCCAAGGCGTGGGCCTTAGTGAAGCCAATATTCACTAAAGCACGAAAAGAGGGGATTGAGCAGTATCATAAGCTCCTTCTCGTTGATAAGACCTCTAGTGATATTAAAAAGGTTCTCCTTGCAGCAAACCACGGTCAGGTAGAAACTCTCATTGTCGCCTTTGGTGTACAAATGTGGGGTAAAGCTGATTTGGAAAAGGGAGAGATTATTATCAATGAGACTCGTCAAAGTGGAGATGAAGACCTCTTAGATTTGGCATCAATATTGACACTCATTAAAGGTGGTTCAGTTTTTGCTGTTAATAAAGATGAGGTACCTAGTAAGACCCTCATTGCAGCTGTGATGCGCTATTAAAGAAGCTTGCAAAGTGGTGCCTGTTTTAA
>CAYVRR010000174.1:0-2244 GCA_964453215.1 uncultured Spirochaetaceae bacterium
GGATTTTGTTTAAGCAGAATTCATAGCAGTTGTAATTATGGCCATATATGACAGGGATTTGTATTTCTTCGCTAGTGATGTAGCCTACAAGCCTTTCATCATGCAGTAGCATTAAAATAAATATGAAAGGTTTTATCTTGATTCGTTGGTCGATCTTGATGTTTTGTCCGATGCTGTAGCTAGAGGGATATTGATGACGAAGCAATGCAAATTGGAGTACTTTTTGGGGTTCTACACCATCTCTCATCATTTCTCCAGCGATTGTGAATTCATACGATTTTTTGCTTGTCTTATAAACCAGTCCTAAGCATTCCAATTGCGCAAAATATGTTCTCATTCCACCTGATTTTGGGTCTCTTAGCATCGCATCACGCTTTATCCCGATTGAGGCTAAAATAGAATACAAGAGGTCCTGAACTTGCTGAGAACTCATATCAGAAGTTTGGGCGTACTCCATGAGTACTGTCAAAATTTGATGTAGCTTCCAGGGTTCAATGTTTCTTATATTTCTTGGAAACATCCAAACTCTACGTGTATTCTTGTCAAAGCTAAGCAAAGGATTTTCACTCATCGGTATTCTACCTTTCTGCGATTACTTTAATATTACATGGAACTGAGTCATATGCTATACCTGCAAAAGTCTTTAGGACCGCTTCACAGATTATTTGTGCTCCCCTACAAGGGACAGCCATACCAATTTGTCTTCGTACCTTCTCTTTCGACCCTTCAAAAATAAATGTGTCAGGAAATGTTTGGAGTCTGGCCCTCTCCCTGTTTGTCAAAGCACGATTCTCTTCCCAATGGTAAATGTGTGTTCCACCGCCACCAGAGCCGGTAACAGTGTATGCAGGTTTGGTAGGATCAAGTCGCTTATAAATTTGACTAATTTTAGCTCCTTTGACATTCAATTGTAATTCTTTAGGAATATCGGCATTAAAAGCATTTTGGCCAGGTTTAATATATTTCAAGCGATTGACTACAGTATCTGATTGTCTGGTGAGCTCATTATTGTAGGCGTTTTTTGGGATCGGTGGGTTTTCTATAGCAGTCCTACAAGTAATATCAACCTCGGCGTAGGGCGCCGTACTAGGTACTTTGAATTCAAAGGGTATATCATTTCTAATACCAATTATTATTATTCTATGCCTAGCTTGTGGAATGCCATATTGCTCGAACTTATAAAGATGAGGGTAGAGTTTGTAACCACAATCTGCTAGGTCGCTCATGATTTCTTGGAGCGTATCTCCTCCATTATCAGATCTTAACCCTCCTACGTTTTCTGCCAAAAACCACTCAGGTTTATAAGTCTTTAAAGCTTTTACCCCATAACTATACAAGGGCCCAAAGACACCATTTAACCCTTTTTTTTCTCCTACTATTGAATAATCGTTACAAGGAAAGCCAAATGCCAACGCATCAATGGGTCCTAACGCAGATATATCTAACTTATGAACATCTTTGCATATCACTGTTTCTGGAGATTCCGGGCAGATGTTTCTTGCGTAGGTATCACATGTGTCTTGATCATAGTCATTGGCCCACGCATGTATTATTTTAAATCCCTTTACAGAGGCATTCATTGCACCATGTGCAATACCTCCAGGACCACAAAACAGTTCACCAAACCTAAATTTTTTTATAGTACTCATCACTTACATTCCTTTGGAATAACAAATCTTCTTTCAAATTTTATGCCTAATGAGGCCGCAATGGAATCAAGTTCTTCCATCGTGAAACTTTCACGTTTAAGCTTAGAATTTAGATTTTGAGGAGATTGTCCTGTTCTTCGCGCCAGTTCAGCAATACTTACATGCAGGCTTCGACAAACTTCTCTGATTTCTGTTGAAATAGAAACATTATTCATTATCAAGGAGTCTATCGTATTATGGACTGAGCGTAAACTTAAATTTTTAGCTTATCTTGGCTATTCTGCCATTATGTTCATTATTCGAGGTTTTTGGTCCTGGTATATATCCTGATGGTATCATGGGCTATAAAAGAGAGTTATGCGTGGGATGGTACAAACACACGATGCAGAACAGCAAAATCCTTAAAAGCAAACAGTAGTTGCTGATTTTTTATAAGCCTAATCCAGCAGCATGAATCTCATGACTACCGGCTCATGGTCTGAGTAGGCAAAGTCCATCGTTGAAACTCGTGTTTCTAGTATTTTAATGTTTGGTGAAACGATAAATCCATCAATGAAGAACTTGGCCAGTTTGTCCTTGTTGCCGACATATGGCC
>CAYVRR010000175.1:0-2174 GCA_964453215.1 uncultured Spirochaetaceae bacterium
CCTGATCGAACAGGGCAGCTTCACCTCGATCAGAAGCATTGCAGAAGCCTTCGGGAGAAGCCGTCAGTGGGTCTTTGTCTATCTGGAAGCCTTGGCCTCGGCTGGTTTGATTGGCGTTAACCAGAATGGCTACTGCGTATTGACCAAGAAGGACGTTGGCAAGGTCGGCATTAGGATCAAGCGAGGCATCCTGAAGGAACTCATCGCTCATTGTGCTGAATTGCAGAAACTTCAGAGGCAGCAAGATAAGTTGGATGCATGGCATCTAAAACTGGAAGGCCCTGAGCCGCTCGTAAAAACTATTGAGAGATTTGAAAGTTATAATCAGATGGCTATGTTTTACCTCAGAAAATATCAGCAGTAAGCCACCAATACAAGATGCTCCTGATTGAGTACGAGAAAAAAAATGTTGACAGAATTCCATAGTTCTGTTCCGATGTGATTGTGGGTCGTTGGAGACTCTTAATGGGTCGCAAACCCTTTCCAGAAGAGACTGACGGTTCGCAAAGAATGTAGTAGGATTAAGGTAATGATAGCTTGTTTTGTGCTTGATAAGAACAGCAAAAGAATGGACTGGAAGCAAAATTCTAAGTCCAGCAGGGATATTGTGGCTTATCCTTATGAACGACAAGTAATTCCCCCCCCCCCCCCGGAAAGTTCAGGAAAGTCAAGATACAACAATCCATGTAACATATTTCCCCTTTCTCCGCACACAACCCCAGCCTTCTACCATACCTCTCATATTAGTCCCCCCACAATACCTTTACACTCCAACAGACGGGTTGCCGTTTTTGACGCCACCTCATCCTATATTTTTGGAGATGCCTCAGATAATAGAAGACAGTACTCAGCTATCTGTAAATACCCAACCACAAATCTCTGCATACCTTCTCGTGCAAAAATCATAAGGAGGGTCAAGTATGACTTTTAAAGCCTTGCTACAAAAGATAGACCCACAGACAACCGCGTTTGTAATCGGAAATGGGATCAACCGCTATGAGGATAAATCCCGCAAAAACTGTGATGACTGCGGTGAATTTGCTGCTTGCCAAGATAAACGCAAGAAGAAAAACATAAGCTGGCAGACCATCCTTAAAATCATTTGCGAAAAAAGGAAGATCCGCATTGACTTTAACAATCAATGTGACCTTAGCTTTCCTGAAATAGCCAGCCTTGTTGACCTACATGACAGCAATAATGCTGCTACTTCCCACACTAACGGGTCAAGATCAGCAAAACGCAATATCAAGCAGGAATTATGCTCTCTAACCAAAAAGATGGAACCTGGCGATACTCATAGGGCCTTTATACAATACGTTAGAAAATTAGACATCCCGGTTATTACCACCAATTTTGATATGCTTCTCTCCCGCGACCTGGAAAGGGTTACGCTGGAATTTGAGGACAAATCTTTCTTCAGAGCGAACAGAGCTTATCTCTGGAATGTCTGTTACAAAGAAAACAAATCTAATGTCACGCCCTCTAATTACCGCGAGGTTATGGAAGGTTTCGGTGTCTGGCACATACATGGCAATGTAGACTTTCCGGCAAGCATAAAAATCGGGCTGGAAGATTACGTAAACGCAGTAGCAACGGTGAAAACTATGATCAGCGGAACGCCTAAAAAAAACGATCCCAGGGTTCCTCTATATCAATTCCGCCCGGATGACTGGGTAGGTAGAAACACCCTTTTGGACATGTTTTTTCACAGGGACCTCATATTCTTGGGACTGTCTCTCGAAACACAGGAAGTATTCTTGCGGTGGCTGATTATGCAAAGAGCCAAGTATCTAAGATCGTTAGTATCAAAAACTGCTTATCCGAAACGCAAGGCATGGTATGTTTACGTTGATCGCTGTAAATTGAACCCTTCAACTCCCAAAGGACAGCTATTTAAAGCCTGTGGAGTTGATTTGATACCAGCTGACAAGTTCAGCGACATCTATGACTGCTTCAAATAGATAATCAACAAATGAAAGAGATCAAACTAATCAATAAACTGCTTTATGGAGGTAACCAATGAAGCGCTTCTTTACGTTCATCATTTTTGCCGCGCTCAGCGTGGCAATGTTCGGAGTTTCCGGCCACATTACTATGGACACCACCTGGAACACCAACCAGATCGTGACCGGGGTGTTGTACATCGACGCGGGGGTAACGCTCTCCATCATGCC
>CAYVRR010000176.1:0-2094 GCA_964453215.1 uncultured Spirochaetaceae bacterium
TTTTCCAGAAATTTGAAATGAACGATGGTCTGGCCCTTACAAACAGGATGCAGGAGTATCGGCAATGCAAGAGATTTGAAGTAACGTATATGAAGGAAAAGAAGTAATATCAACAAAGTTTGTGGCATGCTGGAGCGTGGATTGAATAGGTTAATAGCAAAATAGTATTCAAGATTAGAGATGTTATGGATGATGATAGGTTTAGGAAATATGGCCTTTGTATTGGATTGGTATAAAAAGTTTTTTAATGATAATTCCAGAGCAAATTGGTATAGTGAGACTATTGAAGCACTTTCCATCTCACTTGTCAAATATTCAAGAGAATATGAGAGAGAAAAAAACCAACCCATTTATTCACATCTGAATGCTTAAGCCAGAATATACAGGATAGTTTAAGAAAGACTATACGATGGCGGTTAAGAGAGGATGTGATCCCCGAAAGCTAGAAGAGGTGGTTACGATTCTTTGTAATGAGCAGCCGCTGCCTCAGTCATATCAATCCCCTTGCCAATTCAAGAAACTACAAGGGTATGAGGGAATGTCATATTCAACCTGATTGGTTGCTCGTGTATAAGATTGTCCAGCATGCACTCATCCTGAACCTGATTCGAAACGGAACGCATAGTGATTTGTTTTGAATGGAGCGTAACCCACAGATAGGGTGGGAGCACAAGGTTGCTCCAATCAGAACCTATCATCGTCAAAATGGGCTGTCTCGGAGAATATCATCGGACATAGTCCTATTATTAGTGTCAAATTACCATATTTTTAGGGATACCTTTCATACTTTCATCGGGCTCAACCAGTGAGAACTTTTGCAAGGGATCTATGGATATCGTTTCCCACTTTCATTCAAGCTTATCAATGGTGAACTTGACAAGGGTTACAAAATGGCTGTCTGGGGTAGCTTGAGTTGGGTTATGCATTCCTTCATCTATCAAAGCTCCCCTATACTCTCAAGAAGCAATACCGTATGATTGCCAATGCACCGCTACGTACGCCGTGTAAAAAGGATCAACCATATATGTCATTTATTTCTTTGGGAATCTCAGAATCCCTTTGTACTGTCTTGGAACGAGAGAACATAACAACACCCTATCCAATACAAACAGAAGTGATTCCAGCAGTTTTGAACAATAAGGATATTCTTGGGATTGCAAAGACTGGATCAGGTAAGACCCTGAGCTATGTATTGCCTATCCTCATACAGGTTCAAAAGAATCAAAACCATTGGACTATGAAAGACAGGCATGTCCAGGTTTTGGTAGTGGTTCCCACCAGGGAGCTTGCAGCCCAGGTGAATTCTGTATTTCTGAAATATATCCATGATACATCCTCTGATATAAAAACCTTAGCGGTCTTTGGGGGAGCTTCCATCAATCCTCAGATGATGGCAATGAGAAATGTGAACATTCTCATTGCTACCCCAGGGCGATTGCTGGAACTGGTCTCGGTGAATGCAGTGCATTTGTCCTCTGTTAAGATAGTAGTGCTTGATGAGGCAGACAAAATGCTGACTGCCGGCTTTGCAAAGGAAATGGACCAAGTGTTGGCACTCCTTCCTAAAAGCCGCCAGAATCTGCTGTTTTCGGCAACCTTGCATGAAGATATTCATTCTTTGGAAAAAGTTCTCCTCCATGATCCTGTAGTGATCAAGATGGAAGAGGAATCAGATCCAATTGAACTCATACAGCAGAGTGCATATTTCATTGCTGAAGAGAAAAAAGGCCCTCTGTTGCGGTACCTCGTCAAAAGCCAGGAGATGAAGCAAGTCCTGGTCTTTACCTCATCTGCAGTAAGGGCTGATAGGGTTGCAGACAAACTGTATAAGAATGGTATTGATGCCGCTTCTATCCATAGCAAGAAGTCCCAGGGAGCAAGGACAGACCTGCTCAGGGCCTTCAAGCAGGGAAACCTGAGGGTGTTGGTCTCTACTGACCTCCTAGCCCTAGGCATTGATATTGAGTTCCTTCCCTTTGTCATAAACTATGAACTTCCGCGATCGCCCAAAATCTTTATCCACAGGATAGGAAGGACCGGGCGAGCAGGAAGCTTTGGTGAAGCAATAACATTTGTCTCTCCTTCAGAAGAGAC
>CAYVRR010000177.1:0-2061 GCA_964453215.1 uncultured Spirochaetaceae bacterium
GGGGCATGCAACATTCTACATACCAATCCCCCATAGATGTTTGCCTTAATGGTATAGGTTAGAACCACTGCAGGTTGTACTTGCTTAATCAAACGAACATATTTTAGAAGAAGCCCCAGATTTGAAACTGGATTCTTTCCTCGTGGAGTAAACTCAGTTGGATAGAAGGTACATCCCAATTTTTCAAAAAACTCAACTCGGTCATTGGAGGGAGCCGAGAGCGACACAGAGCAACCTTCCTTGAGCAATCGCTCAATTGTTTCAAGTCTCAATGTATATAGGTAATCCACATCATTGGATAGGATTAGAATGGTTGCAGTATTCATATCACCTCAATTCAAAAAGACATCCCAGTTTGCGCTGTATTACTCAAGCAAGAATTTTGATATCCAAGATACAAAAGTAATGTATGCCTTTTTATGTTCACATAAATGTACTATAGCGTATCATTGATATGATTGGGTGTAAATGAAGAGTGGGAACGAAACTTAGATGGAGTTAGGATATATACAAACCTCTTTCCTAGAGTAAAAATATCAGGACCTTTTTGTGGATAATCCCACAGAATCGCAACATAGGAAAAGGCATACAAGAAATGTGTAGCTTCATCAAAAAACCGGACACGTCCAAAATCATCTACTAATAGAGCAACGAGTATTGCAACCGAAAAAGCAACAAGCTTGGATGACTTCTTTATCAATATATTTTTAATACCAATCACTAAGAGTACCAAAATTGGCAGATAATACCAGAGAAATCCAAATAATCCCCACGATACAAGAATCTCTATGTAGTTATTATGAGAATAAAATCCATAACCTGAAATATCAGTAAAAGCATGAAGTCCCCATCCAAAAAATGGTTTTTCCAAGAACATTCCCCAACCATGTTGAATCATCTCAAAGCGTATCGAAGTACTTCCATCAGTAGTTCCTGTAATGAAAAATCCCAAAAAACTCTCTACTCTTTGCCCAAGAATTTTATACACAGGTTCCCAATGCAATGCTATAAAAATAACTCCTACTGCAAAAAATAGGCATATTACTGATGCAATGATCATTTGCATATAATTCTTTCTAGAGAGAATTATTAGAAGAAGAGACCCCAAAACAAGAAGTGCAATAACCTTTCTTGATCCTGAGAATAGGCTGAAAAGAGAAAACCCCAAAAAAAGGGGAAGTAACCACCAGCCTTTTTTTGACATTCCGAAATATAATGCCACCAATGCTCCTGCTACAAGTAGAAATCCAACATGGTTTGCATTCATGCCAATTGTCGTTCCTAACCGACTTCTTATCAACTCTTCAATTGGTGCTGAAAGCAGCAATCTCACACTTAGGCCAATCACTGCGATGAGAAAAGAATACAACATTACATGCATATTTCTCTGAGATGACCGTAAATAGGGCACCACAAGATTCCCAAAAATTACTACTTGAAAAACAGAAATTGCCCATTTTGTGGCTGCTTCTTGAATCGGGGCATATAGTGTTGAAATCCCGGCGATGATTGCAAGACCAATGCTCCAGACTGCGTATAGAGATAACCTTGATTTCTGTATGAGGAATCTTGCTCCAAAGAGACCGATAAAGAGAATCTCAAGGGGAAGGTAGAGCGATTTTGCGTTTGTGGAGAAAGTAAACAAAACAAAAAGCAACATCCCTAAAGATATATCACAGGCATAGTCCATTGCTGATTGTTTCGTTTCAATATCCATACCCATTCCTCGCCTAGATGAGTATTGCAGTAATTCAAAGAAACTGCAATAACTCAAATTTCCAGCCTATTTACGGATATGAATTTCACGTCAAATCCTTCTATTGTTTCAAAAAGTTGTCCATCGAAGGTATTCACACATACCTTCTGCTCCTTTTCACCTCCATTCACAAGTAGAAGTGTCTTTGCTTCCGGGAAGTATGCGCAATCTATATTGGGATTATCAGTGGTAAAGAGAGCTTCTGTTTTCATTCCTTGTTCAAGGATTGAACGTAGTGCAAAGGTATTCTCAGGAGAATATCTATACTCTGAAAGATAGATACCCTTACCCTGTCCAAACTTTCG
>CAYVRR010000178.1:0-2016 GCA_964453215.1 uncultured Spirochaetaceae bacterium
AATTATTCATTATGGAAGAATATGTGTATTATCACCCATATGAAAAAAATATTGAACTATATACCGGGAATTCTTAGTGCTGTAGTAGTTGCTTTATGTGGCTTGATGCTCTCTTCCCTTATTCCTAAAGATTTGGTGAGTGAAGGAGTATTTGCCCTTTTAGTGGGAATGGTATTTCATCCTCTCATTAAGAAATTCCCTATTCTTATGAGTGGGATTAATTTTACAGGTAAGAGGTTATTAAAAATAGCTATTATTGGAATGGGGGTGTCGTTACGTATTTCTCAAGTTATTACTATAGGCTCTTTTTCTATAATAGTGATGAGTTTCACTCTTCTTACGGCGTTTGGTGGTGGATACCTAGTAGGAAAGTTTTTAAAGATTCCTTGGAGGCAATCGGGGTTGATTTCAGCGGGCACTGGTATTTGTGGAGGGTCTGCTATTGCAGCAATTGCTCCTGTTATTGATGCAGATCATAAAGATATTGCCTATGCAATCTCTGCAACATTTCTTTTTGATATTATTATGGTAATATTGTTTCCTTTAGTGGGGCGAGCTTTAAGGATGAGTGATGCAGGGTTTGGTTTATGGACTGGTACTGCTATTAATGATACTTCTTCTGTTGTAGCTGCTGGGTTTGCTTTCTCTGAGATAGCAGGAAATTATGCCATTGTTGTAAAGTTAACAAGAACGCTCTCTATAATACCTGCTGTGATTATATTTTCTTTTATCAACATGAAAAGTCAAAAAAAAGCACAACACCAGTCATCTTTCTCTTTAACTACCATTTTCCCTTGGTTCATTATTCTATTTCTCGTAGTAGTTCTTTTTAATAGTATTGGTCTTTTCAATGAAAATATTCAATTAAGCATCTCAACAATAGGGAAATTTTGTATGGTCATGGCCCTTGGAGCTATTGGGTTAAAAACTGATTTTCTTCGTCTCATAACATCTGGATTTAAACCAATGCTACTTGGTTTTATTGTCTCACTAGGTGTGGTAGTTGTCTCATTTCTTGTGCAGCTGTTTTTAAATCAGATGTAAGAGAGAACTAAAAGAAAAAGTTAATTTCACCACTAACATGAAGTTTACGCAGGTTGTTATTTTTTCCCATTTGCATAAAATAGTAAGACTGCGAGTGAGATGATGATCATTCCTACTATGCTAAAAAGGTCAGGGGAATCATTTGCCATGATTATCCAGCTAAGTCCTGCGCCTAACATTGGGTTAAGGAATTTAAGCATATTTAGGTTAGATACCTTCACTTCTGGTTTTTGGAGTAATCCATACCAGATTGAGAATGCTGTTGCTGAAACGAGGCTAAGCCACAAGAGGCTTATGTAAAATGGAGCTGGTAGGTTAAAACTCATTAATCCTTCTGTTGGAATTGAGATAATAAAGAGGGTTGCTCCACCTATGAAGATTTGGGCAGAGTTGAGTTTCATAGGGTCATAAGGTGTAACGTTCTTCTTTAGCACAACTTGTAAGAGTGACTCACTCACAGCTGCTATAAGGAGTAATATAACCCCTATTATTTTAAAGTCACTTGACTCTGGCGCACTATTTCTACTTACACTAATGAGGATAATTCCTGCAACAGCAGCTATAAGACTTAATACTTTTCTTACATTTAATTTCTCATCATGCAAAAAAATGTGGGCAGAGACTGCAGAGAAAAGGGGAATTGTTCCAACAATGATTGCTGCAATGGAGGCAGGAATTTGATCAATTCCATAATAATAGAGTGCATAGAAAAGGGAAGTTTGAAGAACTGATGTTTTTAACACGAGTTTCCAGTGAGTTCTAGTGTGATTAAATAGCTCTTTTGGATTGTTGATAAGAATCGCAAGTAAAATACCTGCAAGCATGAATCTGATACCAGCAAATGCAAAAGGTGTTGCATATGCGAGGCCAGATTTCACACCAACAAAGGCAGTTGACCACAGAGCTACAGGGATAAGTGCGAGTAAGTATATTTTTTTCATTAAGAATAAATATAAGGCTCTTTATAGTATT
>CAYVRR010000179.1:0-1991 GCA_964453215.1 uncultured Spirochaetaceae bacterium
CTAGTCCTATTCTTCAAAACGACTAATGAAAAAGCAGTAAAATCAGCTACTGTTCCACAGTTTTGATTTTTGTACGTTGAGCCAATCGAATGTGCTGCGTCAGCTAGCACAATAACTCTATCAAAGAGTTTCTGAAAATCAGTAGTTGGGTTGTATAGTTCTTTCTTTTCTTCCAGTACTTGATATAATTCTTCATAAGCACACATCACTCCACCAAGGTCTACTGGAATAATAACTTTGGTTTTCTCGGTAATGGCATCTCTAACTTTATTGTAATCTAAATGAAAGCTATTAGGGGCTACATCTACCAAGACTGGAGTAGCTCCTACATGTAATATTACACTACAGGAAGCCGTATATGTGTACGCGCTTGTAATTACTTCATCACCAGGTCCAACACCTAGCACTACTAGGGCTAGTTCCAATGCAGCTGTAGCTGAATTCAAGCAACAAACAGTACTAGTACCAATAAATGAAGCCAACTTGTTTTCAAAAAGTTTTGTTTTGGGACCTGTAGTAATCCATCCAGATTTTAGAGACTCTACAACACCTTGTATTTCGAGATCACTTATATCTGGTGGTGAAAATGAAATCATTGAACAATTCCTTAAAACAGCATAAAGAGATATGCTTGATGTTTGATATTATTATTTTGAGCAGCTGTTTTTTGTAATTAAGATTTGATTATTGTTACACATCATCACAGAACTTTTGTTGCAACACTTCATCTTCATTATTGATATTGTGCCTACTAAAAAACTATTCTTTATCGTTCGTGAGTATTAAGAGAGAGATTAAATAATTCTTTTGATAGTAGGACATATTGCACAAAATAATTCCTCCCACACTCGCCCATTACAACTATTGTTAAGTTGAAATTACTTGGGGCTCAGTGTCTTCCTTGTACTCATCCTGTCCGAGCGAACTCAGGTACTGGTTTTCTAAGGAGTCTTGGAAGAAGAGTTTCTGTAGGATCCTTCAATAAGAAAATCTCTCTCATGAGGAGAGATTGTTTTTTTAAAGTTCTACAGAGAGTATGAATAGAGATAGAAGTTTAATATGTTGATGATAATTACTACTTTCCATCTTCATGTAAACATCCCTCTCACACTTTTCTCTTTTCATTAACTACAACAGCGATGATACCCTAAAAGTAACAGCTATGCAACTATATATAATATATTCAGTGGTTTCTGATAAAAGTTAGCAACAATCTCAAGTTTAGTGAAATTGCAAATGTTTTTATTACAAACCTTTATACTTAATCCCTATAGATATCACATGGCATGGGTTTTGTATGTTCTTGAGCTTTTGCTAATATATTAGAAGATAGTAATAATATCTAACAGATTATGTAAAAGAGATTTCTTCACATCAACGAATTAGGAATTGTTGTGATAATGCCTGGAAAGAGAATAAAAAGAAATAAAAGCCCTGCTATTGCTAATATGAATGGAAATGAGGCTTTTGCACCTCTTAGTATTGGAACATCCCCTATTTTTGATGCCACAAAGAGACAAGCTCCAACAGGAGGAGTAACAAGACCAATTGCTAAAGAGATTACTGTGATAATACCAAAAAACATGGGATCGATTCCAAGAGCTTGGATCAAGGGAAAGAAAATTGGACATAACAAGATAATACTCGCACCTAAATCCATAAACATTCCTGTTATAAAATAGACTAAAACTAAAAAAACTAAAATAATTTGAGGATTTGTAGTGTAGGCAGTAACAAACACTACAAGCTTTTGAGGAATCTGATCATTTGTGATGACCCACCCATAAAGATAGGCACCAGCTATCATAAACATAACAGTTGCGGTAGTCTTTGCTGAATCAAGAAGTAATTTAGGCATCATCTTCATATTCAGCTCTTTGAAAACAAAAAAAACCAATAATAAAAGCATAGATAGTTGCCACAATCGCAGCCTCTGTAGGAGTTACAATACCAAAAATAATACCTCCTAAGATAATGAGAGGCATGAGAAG
>CAYVRR010000180.1:0-1969 GCA_964453215.1 uncultured Spirochaetaceae bacterium
AAGGCCCTCTCTTTAATGAGTGTTAGTGATGCAATAGATAACAAAATTGCGTATGTAACCGAAGATAGAAAAAACTATGGACTTGTTCTTATCAATGATATTAAGACAAATATAAGTTTAGCTAATTTAAAAAAGATTTCTAAAAGGGGAGTGCTAAACTTAAATGATGAAATACAAGCTGCCAATACCTACAAAGAACAATTAGCTGTGAGGTGTACTGGAGTGCAACAAATAGTTGAGAGCTTATCTGGTGGAAATCAGCAAAAAGTTGTTTTAAGTAAATGGCTCATGAGTGAACCAGATGTGTTGCTCCTTGATGAGCCCACAAGAGGAATTGATGTTGGGGCTAAATATGAGATTTATACGATTATTAACCGTCTTGCCTCATTAGGGAAAGGGATTGTCATGATTAGCAGTGAGCTACCAGAGCTCCTTGGTATGTGTGACAGAATATATGTAGTGAATAATGGGGAAATTATTGGGTGTTTACCTAGTAAAGAAGCAAACCAGGAGTCGATTATGAGAACAATATTACGACACCAAAAAACGATTGTGAAGGAGTAGCACATGTCATCAATTGCTGTAATGATAAATAAAAATATTAGAAAAAATGGGATGTTTACTGCCCTTGTATTCATCATGATCTTGTTTCAAATACTCACTGATGGAATATTGTTTAGATCAATGAATGTAAATAACATATTGCTTCAAAATGCGTATGTTCTGATTTTAGCTACTGGGATGCTCCTTTGTATATTAACTGGGAATATCGACCTCTCTGTTGGCTCAGTTGTTGCATTTGTTGGGGCTGTTTCTGCAATTATGATGGTTGATTGGAATGTTCCTGTAGCGATCACTATGGTAGTAGCCCTCCTTATTGGTGTTATGGTTGGAGCCTTTCACGGATATTTTATCGCTTATATGAGAATACCTGCATTTATTGTAACCCTTGCTGGAATGTTGATTTGGCGTGGTCTTACTATGGTTATCCTCAATGGACAAACTAAAGCACCATTTCCCAAATCGTTTCAAGCTATTGCAGCAGGCTATTTACCAGGTAGAGACTTTAGAATAGGGGGATTAAATGTAATTGCCCTTGCCTTTGGAATTATTATTTCACTACTCTTTGTATTTCTTATCCTTCAAAATAGAAAAAACCAGAAAAAATATGATTTTGGTGCAGCCCCTCTTTGGGCAGATATTGCTAAAATTCTATTTGCAACAGTGGGGATAAACCTCTTAACAGTATCTTTAGCGAATTATAATGGTATTCCTATCATATTAATTCTTCTATTGATTCTTATTTCACTCTACACATTCATTACCCAACGAACCATTATTGGCAGACACATCTATGCTCTTGGTGGAAATGAGAAAGCTGCACAACTTTCTGGGGTAAAGACGAAAAAAGTTATGTTCCTTGTCTATACCAATATGGGATTACTTTCAGCTCTAGCTGGACTTGTTGTAGCTGGTCGACTTAATGCTGCAACTCCTAAAGCAGGAACAATGTTTGAACTCGATGCAATCGCTTCGTGCTTCATTGGTGGAGCAAGTGCAAGTGGTGGAATTGGAACAATCATCGGAGCTATTGTTGGTGGCCTTGTAATGGGTGTTCTTAACAACGGAATGAGTATTATGGGAGTAAGTGTTGACTGGCAACAAACAATTAAAGGTCTTGTACTCCTAGGAGCGGTGTTGTTTGATGTAACAACAAAAAATAGGGGAAGAAGTTAATAGTTCTAATTATCTTATCTGTAAGGCTCTACTTAAGTGATTCACTGGGTGGAGCCTTTCAGTTTTTATAGCTGAATTATCTCTTCGTTTTGAACAGCTTCTTCAATTAAATCACCTAGGTGTAACTCATCATAGTGTTTTATCATACTTTCAAGGTCAGGTTTCACTACAGGGTGTTTTGGACTAAAGAGAACACAACAATCTTCATAGGGCAAAATAGATGTTTCAAAGG
>CAYVRR010000181.1:0-1889 GCA_964453215.1 uncultured Spirochaetaceae bacterium
AAGTTTTTCCCATTATCTTTATAGCCTCATTCCATAAGGGAAATTGTACAAATAGCGATGTCTTTTACCTATATAAGAGAGTATGTACATAATTAATGAAAAATAGTTAGGTGCTACTTTTTTAATCTAAATACATATAGTAACTGTATATGTAGCTTTTATTCTAGTTTGATATAACAAAAAGATAATCATAAGATGTGTACTATATCATGATATTATCCTATGATTACACATATTTATAAAACGTCAAAATAAACATAAAGGATTATACAATGAAAGAGTGGACATTTAAGAAATTCCAAAGTCTCATAACATCCCTACACATACAACTGCCATCATTTGAGATGCCAATTCTCTCTATCGGTAATAAAAAAGCGAAACTGCCAATTGTTCAAGGGGGAATGGGTGTTGGTATTTCCCTCTCATCCCTCTCATCAGCAGTTGCTGAAAATGGGGGAGTTGGAGTTATTGCAGCTAATGGAATTGGGTTATTAGAACCAGATTACTTCAAAGATGGGAGAAAAGCAAATATTCGAGCATTACAGAAAGAAATTCGTAAAGCAAAAGCACAAACTTCTAAAATTGTTGGAGTAAATATTATGCTCGCCTTAGAAGATTTTCAAGAACTCCTACACACTTCTATCGAAGAGAAAGTTGATATGGTATTTATTGGAGCTGGCCTACCAATAAAAAATATACCAGTGAAAGAGTTACGAGCAGCAGATATTAAAATTGTTCCAATAGTCAGCTCATCTAGAGCTACAAAATTAATATTTTCCATGTGGAAAAAAATCTACAATGATGTTCCAGATGCTGTTGTAGTAGAGGGGCCAAAAGCTGGTGGACACCTAGGTTTTAAGATGAGTGAACTAGAAGATGAGAACTTCTCCCTTGAAACTGTTATTCCAGAAGTTGCATCTTTGCTCAAACTATATGAAAAAGAATTTGATCGCAGTATCCCATTAATTGCAGCTGGTGGCATTTTTAGCGGAGAAGATATCTATAAGATTATGGCTCTTGGAGCCCATGGTGTGCAAATGGGAACACGGTTTGCAGCAACAGATGAGTGTGATGCAGATATCCGCTTTAAAGAAGCTATAGTAGATTGTAAAAGTGAAGATATTGGCATTATTAAAAGTCCCGTTGGTATGCCAGGAAGGGCTATTGTTAACACATTTTTAGATAAAACAACGGAGAAAAAACATCAATTTAAGTGTCCATGGCAGTGCTTGTCAGGATGCCAAGCAGATGAAGCAAACTATTGCATCTCAATTGCTTTAAATAATGCGCGAAAAGGGAATCTTAACCATGGGTTTGTCTTTGTAGGGACAAACGCTGATAAAGTGAACTCAATTGTTTCTGTTAAAGAGCTCATGAGTGAACTTAAAGAGCAATTCATGGTAGCCCTTTTTGCTGACAAAATGAAGTTTGTCTCAGACATTGCTGACAGAATTAGTGCCCTCAAAGGTGATTATAAAACTGCTGAAACTCGAATTGGTGAGTTAAAAGGGGCTTTAATAAAAGCTGCAGCTGAAAATGTTACAGAGCCTATCACTCTCATTAAAAGGGAAATGGAAAAAGTTACCAAAAAGCTCAACGATATCCATTGGTCAATCACTCAAAAAGTAGGAGAAGTCTATAATATTTTACACCACCAACTCCCCGAAATGTAAAGTGAAGATATAGTATTTTACTATAACAATGTTATTACAACACACTTTATTTTATAATTTCATACGTGTGTTGTCCCTTGTAACAACTATGTAGGCCCCTAGTGCATGATAATGGGAGCTACATTAAAATTCTGACTTTGTAAAAATGGTGTTATACTTAAAAGCTTCAAAAGAGGTTTATGTAAGAGAGTGATTCTAGATAAAAATAGTAAGATG
>CAYVRR010000182.1:0-1871 GCA_964453215.1 uncultured Spirochaetaceae bacterium
TGTCAAAGAATTCCATTTTATTGGTATCCCAATTCATAATTCGGACACGCTTGCCCGGAATAGTTTCCCATTCGATTGTTTCTGTGCCATCAAGATCAAACAGGGTCAGTTGTTGCTGCTGGACTTTCTCTTTCTTCTCAGACAACGGAATGGTGTATGTCAATCCATCCATCTGAAACACATTATAGCTGATGATTATTGCAATGTTCTCAAACAATCCATTAAGAGGTAAATCACCCCACTTGTCATAATAGTAATCACGATAGGTATAGAGGAGATTTTCTCGAGCGATGAGCAGAGAGTCACCGTTCCACTCAAATCCATAACTTGATTTATATGCGAGTTCAACCAAACGCTGCCACTCGGCTTTGTCTGTAACCTCTCTGCTAATACGGGCAAGTTTCCGATCGACAAAGCCTACTCGCTCTAAAAGAGGAATTAGGCTTCCTGTTTCCATATCATACCGTGTAGCCATATACGGAGCTTCACCACAAGTTATTTCGAGCCATTTGCGACGAGTATAAGTTTCCAAGTCATCATTGGTGTAATTACTATCAACGGAATCGTTTTGTTTCTTGACGATCCAAGTTGGAGTGAAAACTTCAGCCTTACTTTTTGTGCGTTTCTTTTGCAACGCAACTGTCTTCAAAGCCCTTGGCATAATCAGAGACCCATTATCTCCTGTAATAAGTTCAGGCCTCATCTGAGCTGTTGCAGAATAAAGATCAGCATCAAGATTCTTATAATTATCATTCGCCCAAATTATATTGCGTGGTTTGTTGGTCGTCGAGGATGTTCTATCAAGCAATAAAATTTCTAAGATATGCGGCATCTGTGTTCGAATGAACTCTTCCTTGACATCTGACGATAGCGAAATGTCAATATTGGATGTCTCTTGCATTACTTCGAACCCCTTTTCCACATAATACAATAATGAAAAACCACAGCTGGTACAAAATATTTTCGTATGATAGTCAGGAAACTTTCAATACCCCACATATTGTTACCATCTGCTTCTTTGATGATTTCTTTGTATTATATCACAAAAACGACATTACCTATCTTTCAGTATATTAAAATCACTTTAAAATATCTTCCTGATCATAATCATGCTATGTGTGGTATTGAGAATACTCCCAATACCACCAATTTTCTGATGTACTGCTTTTACTAAGGTCGACAACTCTTTCCTTGCACATAATTGATTTGGATATGGTTGCACCACAGTAATTTGTGATAGCAATAATTTCAATTTACACACTTGGCTGATTCCTTGCAAAAAAAAGAGTTCATTAATGTACCTTTCAAGATACCTGTACACGATGGAAATACACCAATAGCTATTTAGACCTCCAAGAACCTAAGAATCATGATAGAATAACTCAGTTAAGACGACATGCATTGCTAATCAACCCTACTTCTTTTTGAAGCACTCGACTTACAAATGGGGATATTCAGAAATTGCTGGGTTGACACTGGTCTTCTCCTGTTCTGAATCTTTTCTCATAAGAATGTCTATTTGGAGGTATTGGATGCAGAACCAAAAGATGTATGACTGGGTTCCTTTTTACAAAGAGTGTGCAACCAAGTTGCTGGGTTATAGAAACGACCGCCAGAACCTTATAAACAAGATCAAGAGTATGTATGACGCAACCGGCATCAACCTCCCCACCCTGGAACGGGACAATAAGATTATTGATATTGATCCATTTACTGTCCTAGGGCTTTTCAACAAGAGCTCGATGAAACATCAAAACAGAATCAAGATTATATCCTCTTTTGCTAAGGAGTTTAGTATCAAAGCAAAAGTTCCTATCACATTTGACAGTATTCCTGTACTCAACAATCAGAATGCCACTTTCTATTACTTC
>CAYVRR010000183.1:0-1807 GCA_964453215.1 uncultured Spirochaetaceae bacterium
ATTCTTGCTAAATCACTGTTGTGCTTATACAATTAGGTATAGTTTTGTAGATGTGAAATAGGAGGAGTGTATGAAGGTAAAGGTATGTATCGTAACTATTCTTTTGTTAATCGTCTGTGTGAGTGCAGCTACAGGTGAAACACCAAGTGTATTTGAAATCAATGTTCTAAATTATTATACAATACAAGATTTAGCTGACACAGAGTTTTCTCGCTACACAGTGGGGGGGCGTTTATCATTCTTTATCACACAGTGGTTTGGACTTGCAGGAGATATTATTATACCAACCCCATTTGATTCAGCTGGTGATGGTTTTCCATTGATTCTCTCTACTGATTTAGTGTTCCGTCTCCCTCTTGGTTTCTTTGAAATCGTCGCAGGGTTTGGTCCAACATATGATGTTGTGTTTAATGATAGTAGTGGGGATATATTAAAGAATCATGTAAATTATAGTGCTCGCTTAGGATTTGACTTTAATATTACACCAGTTTTTGCTCTTGGTCTTGAAGCTAACCACATAGTTAATTTAGGAAGTCTCATTTCAGGTGATACATCGTATGATGCTATGAGGGATACTTATGTTGGTCTTGGCCTAAAGGTTAAACTCTAAAAAGTAGGTATTTTCTGCAATTGAAGATGTTATGAGAACATTTTAGAAAAGGTGATAAATACTTCCAAGACTCCTATAAGTTAGGTGAGTATTCTTTTATTGCCTTTTTTCTATTCTAAACTCTATTAATATTAATTACCTCTATCTTTGTAATAGAGAACAATCATTACAGATGAAAGTATATGCATCATTGTTTCTTGTTTGGATTAGATGGAAACCACCCCTTCTTCACCCGCTGTTCTTGCTCAATGAGTTCATGGATACTCCACAGTGATGAAAATCCTGTAATGCCAATAATGGATGAATAAGTGACGTGTTCGACAAAGAGGGAAAGAGCCACTAATATAAGACCTGCTACTAAAAATAGAGGCCAGGCTCTCTTACCAAAATAATACTCTGTTTTAATTACAATTGGATGGAATATCCCAATAACAGCAAATGCAACAGCTCCGATGATCAATCCTTGAAAATTCATATTCTACATTCCTCATATTCATAAAAACTTTGTAGTAACTTTGTAGGTTTGAGTTTATTACCTCTTACACGTACTATCTACAATATAGGAAATATACTATCAAAATAGTATGTCAGACACAATTGGTTAACGTGAACCCTTTTTATTACCATCTAGGAATTCTTGAAAGAAGATTGTTTTATGCATAAAAATATGAAACTATTTCCAGGTTTACTTTTTATAGGATTCAAATATGGTAAAGAATTCAAGAAGGGTCATAGCTAATATATTGTTGGGAATGTTGTTTGGATTCATAGATTATTGGGCTAAAGGTTGTTTCAACAAACATCAAGAAGCTAAATAATAAAATACTCTTTTTCTCTTCACCTGTAAATTATTAATCAGTAGCATAGAAACATACCCACCTTCATTAGTATGTTAGCAAGAGCTTTATTGGCTATGAATTTCCTAACATAATTCAATAGAGTATTGCTCCTCTTACCCTACTTGTTACATTTCTATCATCCATGCTGGGTAGGAGCACCTTAGTGTATGTGGTTATGAGTAAAAGTTTATACACAAGCTGTACAATAGGGGACACAATCAATAAAGAGTGTTGAATTAATTGAAATAAGGGCAATAGAGTTTAGAGCTCTGTAATATGCATATAATAAAGTGATAATCTACCTCACATCGTATCAAAAAGAGATAGTAAGTGATTTTTTGAGTGAAATCACAATTAG
>CAYVRR010000184.1:0-1765 GCA_964453215.1 uncultured Spirochaetaceae bacterium
AGCCCATTTCTAGTTATTTTTTTCTATTATACCCACAGGTTTTTCCCAAGAGCCAAAGATAATCGAATGTGAACACATCAAGGAACAAGAGAGAGTTCAGACTATTTTTAAGTTGCTGTTTGATGCTTTAGAAAGTTCCTATACGATAGGAAACTTTATTCATGCATCCCAGCTTACCTCAGCGCTTTTATCAGAGATATATTTTAAGGAAAAGAGTGAATCTGAATCTACTCAACGACATACTTTTACTAAAGCCATTCGCTATATGAATGAACATATAGAAAAGCATCTTACCCTTCAAGATATTTCATCTCACTTAAAAATATCCATGAGCTATGTGCATACTCTTTTCAAAATGCACACTAAACAATCTCCTATTGAATTTTTCATTCGGTTAAAAATTGAACAAGCTTGTCGATATCTTAGTTTGACTGATTACCAAGTGCAGGAGATTGCCCAAAGACTTGGATACTTTGATGTAGGTTATTTCTCCCGCACTTTTAAAAAGATTATTGGAACCTCTCCAAGAAAATATAGAGAAGGAATTGGTATTGAACAAAGATTGCCTTACACGTAGGGGCTATCCATACCACTAATACTGCTTCAATATACTATTTTAACTAATTTCACAATTATTTGGCCAATTCTATTTTTCATCTCTTCTAAAGACAACTAATTCACTGCATGTAGAGTCATTTCCATTGTCATTAATCTATTAACTCTATAAAATTCGGCGCATGAAGTTAGAACCAACAGGTATAAAGGGGATGATAAATCTCTATAAAGGACTTCCCCGTCCAGTATATGTCCTCTTTTTTGCAACCATTATTAATGGTGTTGGCATTTTTGTATACCCATTTTTAGTTCTGCTTCTTACTCAGCACTTGGGCTATAGTGATGCGTGGGCAGGGGCTTTCATGTCAATTGCAGCTGTTTCATATTTACCAGGTTCTTTTATTGGTGGCAAACTTGCTGATAAAATTGGTCGAAAAAAAGTGATGGTGATAGGTCAATTATTAGGAAATTTGATGTTTCTAATATGTGGTTTCCTAGGTAAATCCCCTTTTGTTCCCTTTTTTATTATTCTTAACCTCCTCTTTGATGGCGCGGTAGACCCAGCTCGTAGTGCCCTAATGACTGATGTAACGAATGCCAGCAATAGGCAGGTTAGTTTTTCCCTTAACTATCTTGGTCATAATATGGGTTTTGCTATTGGTCCTATTGTTGCGGGATTTCTTTTTTATAGAGCTCCTCATTGGATATTTTTCGGTAATGCTATTGTGTCTACTGTCGCAATTATCTTTGTTGCGTTCATGGTTCCTGAATCCAAACCTGATCAAGCTGCAATAGAAGCAAGCTATGAGAGTGATTCATTAGAAAGAGGGCATAAAGGAAATCTCTTAAAAGCACTTCGCTCTAGACCTCGCATTGTTGCCTTAGCACTCTGTATTACATTCTTTAGTTTTGCCTACAGTCAATCTTTATTTGCCCTTCCCCTCTATACCACTCAGCTCTTTGGTAAAGCAGGAGCTACTTTGTATGGCTCTATGATGTCATTAAATGCTGTTGTTGTAGTTCTTAGCAATGCATTTATTGTTATGGCGTTACGAAAATACCACCCCCTAAAGAATATTGCATTAGCTGGAATTTTATACGCTGTTGGATTTTCTTTTTTAGGACTAGCAAAAGCTCCCATTTGGTTATACCTTCTTGCCATCATCTTCACCTTAGGTGAAGTAATTGATGCAACTAATAGCCACTACTA
>CAYVRR010000185.1:0-1758 GCA_964453215.1 uncultured Spirochaetaceae bacterium
AGCCCATTTCTAGTTATTTTTTTCTATTATACCCACAGGTTTTTCCCAAGAGCCATAACTTGGAAGTGAATCGCCTCTCTGATTGGTATTTGCCATCAAAAGAGGAGTTAGAGCTCCTTTATTGGAACCTTGTACCTCGCAATCAAGGAAATTTCAAAGGGATTGGTTTTGGCTATTGGAGTAGCACTGAATATAGCATAGATCAAGCGTGGGCACTAGGGTTCCATGAAGGAAGAAGTGGTCGTATTGATAAAACAGAACAGTTTTTAGTTAGGGCAATTCGCTCTTTCTAACAAAAGGCTACCTAATAGGAACTAGAAGCAAAACAAGTTCTGTTTTTGAAGTAATGTGGTATTCTTCTCCTATTGGAATTTGGACAACAACACCTTTATGAAGAGTCCTCACCTCCCCCTCTATTGTCACGCTCCCATCCCCATGAATAACTATTAATAAAAGAAGAGACTCGTTATCTACTGATGGCTTTGTCCGAGATTCTGGAAGGACCTTGATGCGCTTGATGAGATGCTCTTTTCCACAATCTCCCTTTATACTATCTATAACGCAAGAATTTCCATACATATGCTCTTCATACCGAGGTTCTTTAGTCAGCTTTTGAGCATGTTCTTTTAAACTTGTGCTATGATCAAGATCTGCAACTAAAATTCCATCATAACTAGCAGCGACTACAAGATTCTTTGTCCCTAAAGCTAAGATAGGAATATCTAGATGATTTATTATGTGGGTATCTCCTTGTTCTTCTGCAATTATGCCATTTCCTGAAACAGGATGATCTAAAACTGAAGTAAGTACATTCCATGAGCCAAGGTCTTTCCAGCTCCCACTATATTCAACCATTGCAAGGGAAGAGCATTTTTGTACAACTTCATAATCAAAGCTTGTTTTCTTTAACGACTTATAATTTGCATAGATATCTTCATATATAAGGGTATCTTCTCTATTCACAAGATACCCAAGTTTAAAGGCAAAAACACCTCCATTCCAATAGGCTCCTTGAGATAAGAGTTCTTTTGCGACAGATACATCTGGCTTTTCTACAAACCCTTTCACCATATGAACAGAGTGACCCTCTTTTTCTCCTGGAAGGATATATCCAAACTTCTCGGATGGATGATCTGGTTGTATTCCCATAAGGACAATATCTGCTTTTTGAGATAATACAACCTCCTCCATCTTCTTAAAGGTCTCAAAATAATCTCCATCTGCATATACATCAACTGGAAGGACAATTACAACTTCATCAAGAGAGATCCCTTTTTTTAAGGCAAGATAGGAGGCTGCTAGTGTAATTGCGGGAAAGGTATCTCTTCGCTCTGGCTCAAGAACAAGATTTACTTCTAATCCTAGTTGCCCCCTCAAACTCTCTTCTTGGGTGGCACTACTTGCGATTGTGATTGACCCATTAATGTTTGCCTCTTTAATCTGTCTATAGACTCTTTGAACCATTGATTCAGGTTCTCCATTAGGGTTTTTCAGAACTTTAAGAAATTGTTTTGACCTCACATCATTACTTAATGGCCAAAGTCGTTTACCAGAACCACCTGAAAGTAAAATTAACTGCATACATATATCCCCTTAGTAACTGAATGTAAAAGTATTATCACCTATAAGAGCCTATTTCACAATCAAAAGAGACCATAAGGGGGCTATTTCCTTTTAAGCTATGAGATGAGATAGAATCTCAAATTAAGGCTCCTTTAGAACTTGTTTCTATGGTATTATAGGCAATATATGAAATAT
>CAYVRR010000186.1:0-1709 GCA_964453215.1 uncultured Spirochaetaceae bacterium
TTTATAGAGTATTCTAGGGGTGATGTAACGAGAATAAAAAAAGTGGTAGGAGTATGAAATGAAATTGGAATCAGTGAAGTATTCTGGATTTAGATGTTTTGGCAAAGAAGAGATAACTATTACAATTGATGCTTTGACTACTTTGATCGGAAATAACAGTTCAGGTAAAACTTCTGCACTAATAGGGTTACTAAGAATCTTTTCTAATATTCCAGGAGAAAGGATAATTCAGAAAAATGATTTTCATCTTGTAAAAGGTACTGATCCTGAAAGCTCCTCTAAACTAGATTTATCAGTTGAAGCAGTTTTTTCTTTTCCAGAATTACTTGATTCTAACACTTCTAGCTCTGCTATTCCTATCTATTTTAAACATTTTGTGGTATCTAAACCGGCTGAGCCTCCTATACTTCGAATTCGCTTGGAATCTTCATGGGAACGGAGCACCAGTCTTGAAGGTTCAATTCAAACAGATATTTATTACATAAGATGTTCAGAGGAAGAGGAATTAACCGACGATGTTAAAATAATCGCAAAGCGTCATGATCTTGATAAAATTAGAATGATGTATATCCCTGCTCAGCGAAATCCTGAAAAGCAATTGCGCAATGTTTCAGGATCAATGTTATACCATCTTTTAAATGGCATAAATTGGAGCGAAGAGACAAGGGCGAATCTTTCTCGCTTGACAGCAGAACTCAATAGTGTCATTGAGATGGAGCAAGGAATTTCAGCAATTAGCAATGAAATCAATACACAATGGAAAACGTACGATTATGATATTCGCTACAATAACGCTACGCTTCAATTTAACAGCCCTGAATTGGATTCATTAATTAAAAAATGTGAAATTATTTTCTCCTCCGAAGCTGAGGATCGGAGCTCTTCTATCGGAGAAATGGGCGATGGATTGGGTTCGTTGTTTTATTTCTCTTTGGTTGATAGTCTGTTGAACGTCGAAAGATTAATTAGAAAAGATGAGTCTGAATGGAGTTTGCTTCCACTTCCAATTTTAACAATTCTTGCTATCGAAGAGCCAGAAAATCATATTGCTCCACATTTGCTGGGAAAGCTAATATTGAAATTTAAAAATATAGTTGCAGGGAAAGATGCACAGTCAATTATTACTACACATTCCCCAGCAATTGTTAAGAGAATAAACCCTGAAAATATTCGGTACTTCAGAATGGACAATTCATTTTCAACCAAAGTAAAGTGTTTAACTCTTCCGACTTCTGACAATGAGTCCTACAAGTATGTAAAAGAAGCTGTTTCTTCCTATCCAGAAATTTATTTTGCAAAGCTTGTGATATTGGGAGAGGGAGATAGTGAAGAACTGATAATTTCAAAAATACTAGATGCAAAGAATAATGGAGCAGATAGTACTGGTATATCTGTTGTTCCTCTTGGAGGAAGGTTTGTACATCATTTTTGGAAACTGTTATCAGATCTTGAAATACCGTTTATTACCCTTCTAGATTTGGATAAAGAACGCTATTTGGGAGGTTGGAGTAGGATTAAATATATTACCGATCAACTATTATGTATAGGTATACAAAAGGAAACGTTATTAAGACTCGAGGGAGAAGAAATTCTTTCCGATGAGGAATATTTCAACATATTAAATTGGAAATTAAGCGGAGATTTATTGGAAAAATGGCTAAACCACCTTGAAAAGTTTGGGGTGTTTTTCTCTCAGCCTCTTGATTTAG
>CAYVRR010000187.1:0-1686 GCA_964453215.1 uncultured Spirochaetaceae bacterium
AGATGAAAAAGAGTACCACTTTTGAGACAACTGACCATCGCAATTTTAACCGTGATGGTGCCGCTTTTAATGTAGGAGAGACATTTGCAGGCCTCCCATTTGAGATAGGAGTATCTTTAACTGAAGAGATAGCTAGATTAAAACCTGAGGGGATGACACTCGCACAGATGGCGCTGCGTTGGATATTAGATTATGAAGCAGTTTCTGTTGTTATTCCAGGAGCTTCTCGTCCATCACAAGTTATAGATAATAGCAAAGTTTCATCCCTTCCACCCCTCTCTCGTGAGTTACACAAGAAGTTAGAGGAGTTTTACAATGAAAAAGTTGCAAAGCACATCAGAGGTCCTTATTAAAAAAAGATGTGATAATAAAGATAGGCATTCATCTACAATATCATAGAGATGGTGTGAAATAGCTTTTACACAATTGCAATATTTTTCAACATCAAGTATATTCATCATGGCATATGCTTATTGGCGCATAGAAACTCTTTGTATAGTAATCCCTTTACCCTTTTTCTCTAAAAGAACTCTATAAGTGAATGAAACATTTCATCTATTGCTATATATCCTTTTACCTATTAGAGCGCTGCAGGTGAGAAAGAGGTGGTGAAATGAGTGTGAATGAGAGAGTAAAGGGTAGGGTATAAACTACTTTATACAAGACTCTATTGCCATGTAACAAAAAGATAATTGTCGCCACCTTTACGATGGCGTTTAAAAGATATTAAGAGGGCTATGTATGAAAAAAATGTATGGAGTCACTACAGCAATGCTCACACCGTTTGATGCAAACGATAAGGTTGATGTAGGAACGTTGAAATTGTATACAGAGTATTTGATAGAGCAAGGTGTTCATTGTCTCTATCCCTGTGGAACCACCGGTGAAATGTTGAAAATGAGTCTTGATGAGCGAAAGCTAGTTGCAAAGACAGTACTAGAACAAGCAAATAATAGGGTTCCTGTCTTTATCCATGTTGGTGCTATGACCACGAGCGATACCATTGAACTTGCATTGCATGCCCAAAGGATGAAAGCTGCAGGGGTTGGTATTGTAACTCCCCAGTTCTTTGGTGTAAATGATAGGGAGATGGAGGAGTTTTTTGTAACTGTAGCAAATAATTTGGATGAAGATTTTGCTGTCTATCTCTATAATATTCCTCAATGTGCATCAAATGATATAACACCAGAAGTGATTGAACGGATTTTAAAACGAACGAAGAATGTGGTTGGTGTGAAATATAGTTTTCCTGATCTCATTCGAGTGAAGAACTACCTTGCATGCAATGATGGAAACTTTGATGTGGTGTTTGGCCCAGATCGTTTGTTTTTACCTGCACTGGCGATGGGATGTGTTGGAACTGTTTCAGGGTGCTCAAATAGTGGACCACAACCCTTTATAGAGGTATACCAAAAGTTTATGCAAGGTGATATCAAGGGAGCACGAGAGGCACAAATAAGGGCAACAGAGCTGTGTGAAATTACAAATAATGGTGCGAATATGGCAATATTTAAAGCAGCTTTAGAATATAATGGACTACCAGCTGCCAATATGCGTCGCCCTGCACTTAATCTTACAGAGAATGAAAAGAATGAGCTGTATAAAGCTCTTAAAGCGTTTCAAGCATAAATAACTCATGTTCACCCCTTTATACTAAGGGGTGAAAAAGAGATAATTCTCTTTTTT
>CAYVRR010000188.1:0-1635 GCA_964453215.1 uncultured Spirochaetaceae bacterium
GTCATTCAAGAATTCTCATCCGTTCATGAATTTTAACGATTTATGCAAGAGCCTCGTATTTCTAGAATTGGAAATTATATTCCCTACTTAAGAAATCAATTTTTGCTATAATTGCTTCCTTTTCAAGATAGCATGTATGGCCTTTGCTTCTGTTACAGGATCATCACTTGAACAAATTCCTCCACCTACAATAAACACTTCAGGTTCGTAGGGAAGGTATTGAGCTATCGTTGATGAACTAATTCCCCCAGCAACAAAGATATCTGAGCTCTTAGAGTGCAATCTCATTAAGATTAGGTCATCTAATGGTGTTCGCCCAGCTTTTTGTTGATCAACTCCTGTATGTACTGCTAAGGCAACTGATCCTAGAGCTTCTATTTCTTTGATCTTTTGCTCCATGTTCTCTACACAGATCATATCAACTACTACTTTTTTGCCATATTTGTGTGCACTTTCTATGCATCCAAGTATGGTGCTTAGGTCAGTTACCCCAAGTACTGTGATATAGTCTGCTCCTGCTTTAAAGGCAAGGTTAGCTTCTAATTCTCCAGCGTCCATTATCTTTGTGTCAGCTAGCACCTCTAGGTGGGGGAATTCTTTTTTCATGACTCTCACAGATTGCATTCCCTCTTCTAGGAGAAATGGGGTTCCAATTTCTATGATGTCGATATAATTCTGTATCTTTTTCACAAGTGAAATAGAGTCTTGTAATGATAATGTGTCTAGGGCAAGTTGAAGGCGCATATATTGTTCCTTATTCGAGATTCGCATGGCGTGAGTACATTGTAGTATTGTCTTCTCCTAAGCGGTCCATGAGGCGCATGATGATGATATCGAGTACAAGGAGTAGACTCTGTTCAAAGAGGGATCCCATAGGTTGTACAGAGGTGGGTGCATCTTTTGAACTCACTTTAGGAGAGGGCGCAGGGATTCGCACTGTAATATCAGCTAATTGTCCAATTGGGGAATTAGGAAAGATACTAACAAGTGCAAGTGTAAATCCAATTGTGTCTTTTTTATGTGCCATCGAAACAAGACTTGCGGTCCCACCTGAACCAGAGCCAATTATAAGGAGATCTTTTTCACTGATGTTTTGAGTAACAGTTTCACCCACAACACATGCGTCTAACCCTAAGTGTATCAGTCTCATACAAAAAGCCTTCACCATCAGCCCAGATCTTCCAGCTCCTGCAACAAAGATTTTTTCACTCTTTATAATTGAATCAACGAGAGCTTCTATTTCATCCGTCGACACTGATGAGAGGGTATGAAGCAACTCACTATGAACTGATTGAACACATTCACTATATTTCATTACATGTATCTCCTAATAATGGCCAGAAAATAAGATGGCACTACAGAAAGATTATAGCTTTTAAAAAGTAATGCTACAACCAACAATAGGGTATTCCATCTACTTAAGGGAGGTTTTTATATTAAAGAGTTATATGTTGTTTCGAGAGTATTGTTCACACAAATGGGTACTCATATATATGGATTAAGTATATAAGGGTACAGTTCTTCCAATAAAAGGAGAATAAGTGATCTATTTTCTCTTTATAGATAGAAACATTTTTGTCTTTGGTTTGTTGGCTACTTTTACCTTTCCCTTTATCTTCCCTTCCTGATATCTAA
>CAYVRR010000189.1:0-1621 GCA_964453215.1 uncultured Spirochaetaceae bacterium
TATCCATAAGAAAGACAACCTTATCGGCATCTTTGGAATTCGCAATAAGCTGGGCTGATTTGAAGCTAGTCATGGTTTTCCCTGAACCAGTTGTATGCCAAATATATCCACCCCGCATCTCCCTTCCATCCCATTGGGCTTTGGATACTCGATCGGAAATAGCGCTAGAAGCGTAATACTGGTAGCTTCTCATGACTTTTAGGATTCCATCAGAATCATCAGCGACTGTATAGAAGCCTATCAGCTGATGCGCCATTGGTATGGAAAGAAGAGAGGACGCAATTTCTTGCCATCCGTTTATAGGCTCATTGTTGTAATCAGCCCAGTGAAAATAGTAGTCCTTTATAAACTTCCCTTCTGGTCCGGGATTTGCAAAGTACACCGTCTCGTTTGGTTCCATAGCAACAAAGACCTGAATAAGGGAAAAGATACCAGTAAAAACCCCTTCATAAGCATATTTCTCAATCTGATTGTATGATTGGCTTACAGAGATACCGCTCCTCTTCAATTCAATGTGAATCACGGGCATCCCGTTTATGAGCAGCATCAGATCCCCTCTCCGATCATGTGCAATGGCTTCGCGTGAATCTAGCTTGGGTTGCTGAGCAATCTGGTATCTGCTTTGACCAGCAGCAATCTCGTTACGGTCATATATCTTAAGGCTTATCTCCTTACCAAAATGCTCCTCATCATTAGGATTGTCACGCTTGATGGATACAGTCTTACCGTTGATGAAACCATTCAACTTCAGAGGAGTTCTCAAGGCAATAACCTGCTCCATTATTTGCTGCATCTCGCCATCTGTTAACGGACAATCATTCAGCCTATCACGTGTCATATTGTTATTGTTGAGAATGCTCTTCCAGTTTTCAATCAAGGCCTTCTCTGTAGGGTTCTTGATGATCTTCTGTTCCCAGCCCTTCTTGGAAAGGGCTTCAATGAGAGCTTTTTCAAACTCAGATTCATTGGTAAATACAGAAGTAGTTGAATACATATGCTAGCCACCTTTATACAAACATTTTTCCGAGCAGCGATTTCTTGATATTCTTTAGCTTTTCAAGCTTACGCTGATGAAGGGTGATAAGGTTGTCTAAATTGGTAAAAAACTTGCTTATCATAACTTGTTCTACTAATGAAGGATATGTAATTGGTGTACTAAAATATCCCCTTGTTGTCATGCCTGTTAATGCAGTTTGTGTTGATACTTTCATCAAATGATCACGAGATTTTTTTACATAGTTTATTTGCAAAGTAAGAAGATGTGAATTCACTTTATTTTGATCTACTTCAACACGTCTTGTATGCCATGCAAATGCAACACCAGAGCCATTTTCATCAACATACATCGTTCGTGCTATACCTTTTGGAACAAGTGAAGATTCTCCGTATATCAAGTCATCTTTTTTCAATAAAAACTTATCGTCTTTGACCGGTGCTAGACGATAGATTTCGCCACAGACCACATCGCTATCATAGATATCACCTACACCAATAATATTTGTACCTTCACCGTAATTATTTTTTGATATATATACTCCTGCATTATGAGAAATTACTACATCACTTAACTTACGCTGTTCCCAAGGGTCAGTAAATCCAGCAAATCTAATTTCTGGAACAT
>CAYVRR010000190.1:0-1596 GCA_964453215.1 uncultured Spirochaetaceae bacterium
CAATAAATCAAAAAATCAATATAAATATAATAAAATATTTATTTGACTTGACTAGTAAACTGTGCTAAGCTTCCATTATTGTTAGTTTAGCATCTTAAGTTACCGTTATTGTATGAGGAGTTGTAGGTTGAAAAAGGATTTGATTTTAAGAATGAATTCAGTAACAAAACGATACCCTGGAGTAACAGCTTTAGATAACGTGAGTTTTGAAGTTGAGCGGGGTAACGTCCATGCTCTCGTTGGAGAAAATGGTGCGGGTAAGTCTACCCTTATGAATATCTTATCTGGTGCAACACGCATGGATGAAGGTGAGATCTATATTGATGGCAAGAAGGAGATATTCTTATCTCCAGAAGATTCCATTAAACATGGAATTGCCATGATATACCAAGAACTCAACCTCGTAGATGAATTAACAGTAGCAGAGAATATCTTTTTAGGAGTAGGGCAAGGAAATTCAATCTTTTTTAATAAAAAGCAAATGATTGAAAAAGCTGATGCACTTTTACAAAAATATAAGATCGATATTAAAGCGAATGCTCTTATTAAAGATCTAAGTATTGCTAAACAGCAAATGGTAGAAATCGCTAAAGCACTTTCTCGTAAAGCAACAATCCTTATCATGGATGAACCCACTTCATCTCTCTCATTAAGTGACACAGACCACCTATTCACCCTCATAAGGAGCTTTCAAAAGCAGGGAATGACCATTGTCTATATCTCCCACAGGATGGAGGAGATCTTCTCTATCTGTAACTCAGTTACTGTCTTGTGTGATGGAAAGCTCATAAATAATTGGGACTTGAAAGATGTAGATGAGAATATGTTGATCTCAGCTATGGTTGGACGGGAGATTACTCAACTCTTTCCAAAAGAGCATTTCCCCTTAGGAGAGCCAGTACTAGAGGTGAAAAACCTCTCTTTAGGTAAAGTGTTTAAAGATATTAGCTTTGATGTAAGAAAAGGGGAGATTTTTGGAATGGCAGGCCTTATTGGCTCTGGCAGAACTGAAATCTGCTTATCTATTTTTGGTGCCCTAAAGAGTGATAATGGTTCTATCAGCGTCAATAAAAAGAACATCATTAATCGTCACCCACAAGATGCTATGAGAAACAGAATAGCCTACGTGCCAGAAGACAGAAAGCTTCTTGGGCTTAATATGAAAAGTTCTATTAAGAACAACATGAGTATCACAAATGAAGATAAGATCTCTAAACATGGGTACATCCTTAAAGAGAAAGAAAATGCATTTGTTGATGAGATGATTGAGCAATTAAGAGTGAAGTGTTATTCAAAAATGCAAAACATTGGTGGCTTAAGTGGTGGAAACCAACAAAAAGTAGTTCTTGCTAAATGGATTGCTCGAGATATCGACGTTCTTATTTTGGATGAACCAACTCGGGGTGTTGATGTTGGAGCAAAAGAAGAGTTACACAGAATTATCGTAGAACTCGCAAAAACAGGCCTTGCTATTATCCTCATCTCAAGTGAACTTCCTGAAGTCCTAGGTATGAGTGATCGCATCCTTGTGGTGTATGAAGGAACTGTTGCTGGCATAGTAGAAGCAAAAGAGTCAACTCAAGAGACGATCATGAA